>JADGRS010000156.1 GCA_017880705.1 Burkholderiales bacterium | reverse complement strand
CTTGCCGCATGCGCCCATCGCGATAGCGCAAAGGCAACGCCCCCGACGTAGAGCGCGCCGAAGATGAGCTTGTTGTGCCGGGCGAGCCACTGCGGAAGATAGATGTCGAAGTTGTCGCGCCGATCGTCGGTGTAGCGGGACGCGATCGACGTGAGTGGACAGCGCCACCCGTTGGCGAGCAGCACGGCGACCTCGACCGCGACGATCGCGGCAAACCATGCCGCAACTCGGTGCTCGCCATGCCAGGAGGCCAGCGGGATGGCGGCGATGCAACCCACGAACGCCGCCCACACCATCGTGTGCACGATCTTGATGGTCCGAAGCTTCGCGGCCGCGGAAGTCATGACGGATCGAACTTGCCCTTCATCGAGCGACTGCGCTTCCCTCGACGATGCGAACGTCGGCGATCCAGTTTCGCGCCCTGCGCGCGAGTCGGGACTCGACATCTTCGCCCTCGAAGCTGGCGGGGGCGCGGCGAAGCCAGGAGGGCTCGACATTCCCGAGCACGTTGACGTTGACGACCGCGTAGAGATGGTTCGCGATCTCGCTGGTCACCAGCGGCACCGTGCCGCATCGCGAGCAGACGTGAAACGTCGCGGTCTTCGTTCCAAATGCGTACCTCGACACGAGCGCGGGATTGCGGACCGCCACCGCCAGCCTCGCGTTGCGATTCGACGTCCAGACGCCCCCATGCATGACGCAGAAGGAGCAATCGCACGCGCGCGCCGGAATCTCGGGCGGATCTCCTTCCCACTCGAGGTCGAAGGAGATGTTGCCGCAGTGACACTTGCCGTTGATGAGCATGGGCGGCTTCGCCAGAACGCGCGTCAGGCTAGAACGATACGCATGCCGTGCTCCGGACTCGCAGAACCGCTTCCTGCCGGAACCTCGCCTTGTACGCGCTCATGATCCCGACGATCGCAGCATCCGTCGTCTCGCTGCTCTCGTGGACGATGTTCAGGACATACGAAGGCTCGCGAACGATGGGCCCGGACGCGGACTTCCACTGCCCAGAAGCTCGCCAAACGGAAAGGCCCTGAGGAAATCTGGGCGTGACCGAATCATCGAGAAACGTTCGCCAGTCGTCCGCGGACACCTGACCCTCCGGTTTCGCAGTACCAAAGTAAAGATACTCGTTGGTCATTGCTTGCTGACCGCTCGGGCAAGATTGTGGACCGAGGCCTGCACACGCGGTCATGAGGGCGAGAACCATCATGACGAGTATGCCGGCGGGAACTGCATTGCCAACGAGCTTCCACGCTCCGGGGCGATCACTCATTGGGCTGCCCGAACCGAAGGCGACCTAAAAAAGGCCGGCGATCAACGCGCCGAGGGCGCGCGCGAGTTTCTCGGGAAAACAGATCCCGAGCGCGATTCCAAGGCACGCACCGGCCACGCCGCCTGCGAACGGGGTCGGAACGGCAAAGCCGAGATCCAGCGACAGCGACTCTCTCAGCATGGTTGCGCCCGCCATCGCGATCGCCCCGGCGAGAGCGCCTACGATGATTCCCCCGATCGCTCCGGCGATCTTCATCCCCTGGGACATTTCCTTTTTTTCGCTCATGCCCAATTCCCCTTGTCAGACAGCATCCTTGTTTCCGACCTCTTGCGGTATGCCGATCTGGGCGTACCACGAGGCCTTGTCCCAATAGCCACGTTGAACCGTGATCTTTCCATCGACGACGCGAAAGAACCCGCAACCGCGGATCTCGTAGGGCTTTCCCGTCGCCTTGATGGAGCCGAGGTCGCCAAGGAACGTCCCGCCGCCGATCCATTCCCAGGCGGCCCAATCGCCTTCGGAAACGATATTCACCACCTGGGTATAGGAGTCCGGAAAGGAAGCGAAAAACTGCGCGAAGCCGTCGCGAATCGCCTCCTGCCCCGTGGAAGGATCGTTGGCGACCTGCCAATTGACGGCGTCCACACGGTAGAGCGACGCGACGCGATCGGAATCACGGCTCGCGAACGCCTCGATCCACTTCGTCAGGACTGCACGCGCGTCTTCCATGGATGCCTCGGGTCAGGGGACGGGCCTCGATCCATCATGGATGATAGCCGGGTCGCCTGCCAAGCCAACCTGCGAGGATGCAGATCACGGCGATCGTGGCGAGCGAGCTCGCGGCCATTGCCGTTGCCGAGGGCGGAGGTCGTGCGACGGTCATTCCCGCCACGGTGAGCGCAAGGACGAGAAGGCACAGCACCGAGAGCCCGATCTTCCTCGCGCGCGACAGCGAAGCGCCCGATACGAATAGGTAGAGGCCCGCCACGGCGATGAATCCCTCGAGAGCGATTGCCACCGGCATGGTGTTCCACAGCCCGAGACCCACCTTCGCCGAGCCGGCGCCCGCGATCGGCAACTCCGGCGCATGAACGAGCGCATCGAGAAGCCAATGGGAGAAGACCGCGGCTGCGACGAGCGCCGCGGCACGCGCCTTTGCCTGCAGGCGCGGATACCAGAGGAAGGTGGCAACACCCGCCAGCGCCGACCAGCCGATGCCCGCGAGCAAGCCGTGCGAATACGGAAAGACGAACTTCGCTTGATGAGTGTCGGCGAAGTCGGCGGGAATGGTCACGGATTCGCAGCCGAGCAGGACCAACACCCAGAGCACGACGTCGAGCAGGACGGCAGCCAGGATGAACGCGCCGACGTTCACGCGCCTTTCCGCTCGCCCGATGGCCAGTGCCGCGCCTACGTGACCCGCGAACATGATTCCCTTCTATCCTGTGTAGCACTCGTAGATGACGGCGGTGACACGCCCGGAGCGCGTCTCGAAATGAACGCTCTCGTTCTCGCCGGAATAGACGGACCGGAGCTCGTCGTCGTCCTCGGCGACACGGCCCAGGCGGCGGCGAATCACGTCGGTGTCCTGGCCGACACCGAACGGCGATATGCGCAGCCAGGCCTCGCTGCGGATCTCCGCCGAAGCGAGCGAGTAGCGTCCGGGGTCATTGGAGTAGGTGACGAGACCGAGGGTGAGGCCCGCGAAACGGACCCTTTTTCGAGTGGCCTTGTAGCCTTCCCACTGCTCGAACTGCAGCACCTGCTGCGAAAGCACGGGGGCCATCGCCAGGAGTTCCGGAAGCGTTGCGGGCAGGCGCAGGGCGAAGGGCCCTTCGAGGCATCGCATGCCTTCGAGAAAGTACTCCGGGTCGCCGGCCTTGCCGGCCTGGCCGGCGACGCAAATCGCGGACGACGACAGCAGCAAGACCGTGGCGGCGAGCGCCCGCAGCGGCTTCATTGAAGGCGGGCGGCGATGCGAGCCGATTTGACGTATGTCACGCCCGCTCCCCGCAGGCGCCGCAAAATCAGCTAGCCGTCCCATCCTGGAGATTCCATGCTTCGCCGCCATTCGACTCCCCTTGCCATGCTCTTCGCCTCGACGCTCGTCATCCTCCTTGCCCCGCGCATCGCCACCGCGGCCGATGCGGCGCGAGGCGCCGCCCTCTACGAATCGCGCTGCGGCAGTTGCCACTCGGAGAGCGTCCATGGCCGCGCGAAGCGCGTGGCGACCGATTTCGACGACGTGCGCCGGTGGGTGCGCCGCTGGAACGACAACCTCACGTTGCGTTGGGGCGACGAGGAGATCGACGACGTCACCCTGTATCTCAACAATACCTACTACAAGTACCCCTGCCCGCCCTCGGTCTGCAAGGTGGTGTCGCTCGCGCCGCGGGTTCATCCGGAATCATGAAACGCGCCGCAAGAAGACATGCATCGCACGCTCGCCCGCGACGTGCCTCTCGCATTCGTAGCCCAGGGCGCGCAAGTCGATGCCGCTGAACAGATTCTCCCCGGAACCGAGCAGGACGGGCCGTACCGCGAGATGCAGCTCGTCGATCAACGAGGCCTGTAGATATTGCCGCACGGTCGCCACGCCGCCGCCCAGGCGAACATCGCGCCCGCCGGCCGCCGCCCTCGCCTGCTCGAGCGCGGCATGAATGCCTTCGGTGACGAACCGGAATTCCGTGCCGCCGGCCATCTTGATCGGCGCGCGCGGGTGATGCGTCAGCACGAAGACGGGCACGCGATACGGCGGCTCGTCGCCCCACCAGCCCTTCCAGCTGTCATCGGGCCACGGGCCCCGGATGGGACCGAACATGTTGCGTCCGAGAATCCAGGCGCCGATGCCGGCAAAGCCCTGCTCCGCGATTGCGTTGTCGACTCCCGCCTCGCCCTCGCCCTGGCCGTGCATCTTCTGGAACATGCGCGTGTGGAAGAGCCACTCCATCAGCTCGGGTCCTCCGACGCCGAGCGGATTCTGCAGGTCCTGGTTCGGCCCGGCGCTGTAGCCGTCGATGGACACTCCGAAGCTCTGGACACGAAGTTTTGACACTGGATTCCTCGCTGTTGGTCGCCGCTATCAGTTCTCGATGACGACGATGTGCGCCTGTATCTTGCCGTCCACGGCTCCCACGCCGAATTTCCCTGCGATGGCTTTCTCCGCGACGTCGGTCGCTTCCCCGAGACGCGAGACGCCGCGCGCCTCGATCTCGTTCCGCAGCGGCGTGCCCTGGCAGTACGCGATCGCCGGCACCCTGGCAGACGCTGCACGACTGCGCGCCGCAACGGTGCTGATTTCCGGCGACGCGGTGAATCCGCCGTTCTTCAGATCGCGCTCGATAGCCGAACGATCGTGATAGCCATGGGGAACGCGGGCCATGAATCGCGGCGGGTCCTCGGGAAACAGGGATCCCAGCGCCGTCGTCACGGTGTCGGCGAATTCGTTCTCCTCGATTCGATCCCACACGTTGAACATGAAGACGCCCCCGGGACCCAGCACCCGGCGTGCCTCGGAAAATGCCTTCGCCTTGTCGGGGAAGAACATCGCTCCGAACTGGCAGACGACCGCGTCGAACGATCGGTCTCCGAATGGCAGCTGCATCGCATCGGCTTGGCGCCACTCCACGGGGCGCCGGGTTCCGGCCGCGGAAGCCTGGTCCAGCATCGGTTGATTGAGATCCGTCGCGACGATGGAGACACCTTCGGGCAGCACCGATGCCAACTTGCGAGTCACCACGCCCGTGCCCGCGGCAATCTCGAGCACGCGCACCGGCGATCTCGAAGCAAGCCGGCCCGCCAGGTCCGCGGCGTAGGGCTCGAAGATCAGCGGGACCAGGTGCGATTCATAGAGCTTCGGAATCGAGCCCGCGAAGACTTTGTCGGTATCGGTCATTGGCGAAAGAACGCGCGGCATATTCAGGTCAGGTTGCATCCCGGGTGCCGGGCTTGAAGATCGCGAAGTTTCCGCTTGCCCTTGCGACAAGAACCCCTGCGGAGTAGACGCTCGATTCGAGATGGGCAACGGACTTCCCGCGATTGACGACCTCCGTGCTGCATGTGAGGACACCCGCGACGACAGGCTTGAAGTAGTTGATCTTGATCTCGATGGTTGCGCACCTTTCGCCCTCCTGCAATCCCGGGATGAGGGCGGCGCCCATCCCCGTATCCGCGAGGGTGAACACTGCTCCACCGTGCACGACCCCCGAAGAATTGAAGTGATGGGGCGCAACTGCCAGGACGCACGTGCTGGACCCGTCGCTCTTCTCGGTGATCTCAATGCCGACGTGCTCGACGAAAGGAAGGCGCGCCATATGGCCTCAACGGTCGATCGTGGCTATGGCATCGATCGAAAAGAG
Organism: Burkholderiales bacterium; assembly: GCA_017880705.1. Classification (GTDB taxonomy): domain Bacteria; phylum Pseudomonadota; class Gammaproteobacteria; order Burkholderiales; family Usitatibacteraceae; genus Usitatibacter. Next base: position 1,534 of record JADGRS010000156.1, on the reverse strand, counting down.
CAGCCCCTTCGGTAGCGAGACCACCGGAGTTGACCGCGCGGGCGGCGAAGTCGGAAAGTATTCCCCGAAGAGCTTGTTCAACGTGGCGAAAGCGCCGGCATCCGTGACAAAGCACGTGACGCGAACAACCTGGTCCAGGCTGCTTCCAGCATCTTCGAGAACGGCACGCAGATTGGCGAATGCTTGCCTCGCCTGCGCCTCGAAATCCTCCCCCGCAACGACCCCGGTGCGCGGATCGATGCCCGGCTGGCCAGCGGTGAAGACCCGGCCTCCGGCGCGAACGGCCTGGGAGTACGGACCAATTCGAGGTACTCGCTGGCTTTCCACCACTTCCTTCCGAATCGTCATGCGAGGTTTCCCCATCCAGAAATGCAGGACAAGCTCTCCTGACCCATGATGACAAGCGCTGCCCTCACTTGGACGGGGATGCAGCCGGCGGGAGCGGTGTCCTCGAGTACATGCCCACCGGGTGGCCAGCCGGATCGACGACCACCGCGATGGCTCCCTTGCCGTCGGGCAGATTGAACGGGAATCCGGCGACGATCGTTCCGCCCAGCGCCGTCGCCTTCTTGCAACTGGCCCGGATATCGGCCACTTGTATGTAGACCACGCCGTTGAATGCGTTGATAGCCCCTTCCGCAACGCGTAGCGTCCCGATCGCCTTGCCGCCCGCGACGATCTCCGCCGCTTGATCCGTGCCCTGGACCGGCGTAAATCGCCAATCGAATAACTTTCCGTAAAAGTCCTTGGACCGCGCCAGGTCGATCGTGGTGATGTCGAACCACGCCACGCGGCCCGATCCGACATCCGCCGGAAGAGCCTTTGGGGTCGCTGCGTCGAGCTCTCCCGCGAAGAAAGCAAATCCGATGATCAGTGCCAAGATCGTGTTTCGCATCGCTGTCCTCCTTTGGACGCCACCAGGGCTATATGTTCGACAGCGATACAAATCGCGTCGCGCTCTTCATCGCTGGCTCTTCAGGTTCTCCAACGTGACGCATACGGACTTGTGCAGCCAAAGTTCGATTTGATCGCTCAAGGGAGCGTTGTCTGCGCCACTGCTTGGCCCGTAGCCCTGCTTTGAATTGATGCCGCCCCACGTGGAGGTCATTATCACCGGGGCTGGGCCACTCATTTCGAAGAGTGTGATCTTTACAAGCTCCTCGACCCCGCGCCAGGGAGCGTCGGTCAGGAGCGCGCGATATTTCTCCTCGGTAGTTGGATCGATCTGTATCCCGAGCTCGGATCCGTGAGGAAGGCGCAGCCGGTGTATCCGCCCGGCGACAGGTTCCCAACGATCGAGATTCCTGCCTTCGACCGAGAGCGAAACAATCAGGCTCGGCGTTCCATCCTTCATGCACTCGGCTTGTACGCCGCCAGTGACGATGATCAGGCCAATCGCAAGGGCGAAGACGCGCATCATTTTGGGCTCCGTTCGGATTTTGGCGGCAATGGCGCATATTCGCGCGCCCCGACATAGCGATCAAGCGGGCGGCAGCTGTTGAAACTGACTCCTGCTCGTACGAAGCGGTCCGCG
>JADGRS010000155.1 GCA_017880705.1 Burkholderiales bacterium | reverse complement strand
CGCGGCGGGGCGGGTGTGCTTCATCGCCTTCAGCACGGCGACATCCGGATGGGGGAACGCATCGGGCCACCCGAGGGCGCGCATGGCGACGTATTGCGCGGTCCAGGGCCCGACGCCGGGGAGCGCGTCGAGCGCGGCGATGGTGGCGTCGACATCGGCCGAATGATCGAGCCGCAGCCGGCCGCCCGCGACTTCGCGGGCGAGCTCGACGATGGCGCGTGCACGCGTTCGCACCACGCCGCGCTGGGCGATGTCGGTCGCTTCGAGCGCGGCGATGGCGGCGGCGCGCGGAAAGCACAGCCGCAGGCCCGTGTGGGGCGTCGCGATCGGATCGCCGAACGCTTCGGCAAAGCGCGCCGCGATCCGCGTCGCCGCGACCACCGTCACCTGCTGGCCGAGAATCGCGCGCACCGCGATCTCGAACCCGTCCATCGCGCCCGGCAGGCGAAGTCCCGGATGCGCGGCGGCGAGGGACCCCAGTGCGGCGCCGATTTCCTCGGGATCGCTCGACATGTCGAAGAGCTGCTTCACGCGCGCGAGGGTGACCGGAAGCGCTCCGGCGAGAGACGCGCTCACGCTGACCCGAAGCGCGGCGCGCCGCGGCGAGGGCGCCACCGAGATCCATCCCGAGTGCTCTTCGCGAGCGCGCACCCGTACCGTGCGCAGGTACGTCGTCTTCTCGATCGCCTCGACACCCGCGATCGCGCGCCGCCCGAGGAACGCGAGCATCGAGTCCCAATCGTAGGGTGGGCGATAGGCGAGGTCGAAGGAAAGCACGCTCGCGGGCGCGGCCGAGGCGGCGGTGCGCCGGAGCTGCCCCGGCGTCATGCGGTAGCGCGTGCTGAAGAGATCGTTGAAGCGGCGCAGGCTCGCGAAGCCGCTCGCCATGGCCACGTCGATCACGGGAAGCGCCGTGTCGGTGAGAAGGCGCTTGGCGAGAAGCAGGCGCTGCGTCTGCGCGTACTCGACGGGCGAGACGCCGAATTCCTCCTGGAAAACGCGCCTCAGGTGGCGGTCGGTGACGCCGAGCTTCGCGGAGAGCTCGGCGAGGCTCGCGTCGGCGAGCTCTCCGTCCTCGATCGAGCGCGCGGCGGCCTGCGCGAGGCGGCGGTTCGCGTCCACGACGGCGAATCCCGGGGCGAGCTCGGGGCGGCAGCGAAGGCACGGCCGGAATCCTTCGGCTTCGGCCGCCGCGGCACTCGGGAAGAAGCGGCAGTTGCGCGCGAGCGGCGTCTTCGCCGTGCACACGGGGCGGCAGTAGATGCGCGTGGTCCCCACGCCCACGAAGAAGCGCCCGTCGAAGCGCGAGTCGTGGGTGCGGAGCGCGCGGTAGCATTGGTCGGAATCGAGAAGCATGGGCCCATTGTCCGCGGCGGAGCCGGCGGACGCTCGCCGTTTTCGGACATCGAATTCTACGCCGTGGCGAGGGCCGCGCGCTTCCAGGAGAGCCAGAGCACCGCCGCGCCCGCGAGGAGGATGAACGGCAGCGCGACGAAGTTGAGAGTCTCCCAGCCCCGCGTGTTCACGAGGACGCCCGAAGACAGCGACGAGATCGCCTGAACCGTGAAGATGAGGATCTCGTTCACGCCCTGGGCCTTCGCCCTCTCCGACGGGCGATAGGCCTCGGTGAGGAGCGTGGTGCCGCCGATGTACATGAAGTTCCACCCGAGGCCGAGCAGCACCAGCGCCCACCAGAAATTCGCGAAGAGCTGCCCCGAGAGGCCGATCGCCACGCACGTGAGTTGCGCCGCCACTCCCGCCAGCATCACGCGGAGCGCGCCGAAGCGCTTGATGAGCGAGCCCGTGAAGAAGGACGGCCCGAACATCGCCACCGCGTGCGCGGAGATGACGCTCGCAGCCGACGAGTACGGAAGGCCGCAGAAGCCCATCGCGAGCGGCGTGGCCGTCATGAGGAGGTTCATCACCGCGTAGCCGAGCGCCGCGACCGCCGCCGCGACCACGAACACCGGCTGCGCCACGATCCTGCCCAGCGTGCGGGGGCGTTCCCCGGAGACCGATTCGGCCGGCGGCGGGATGCGCAGGAACGACATCACCGTCATCGCCAGGAGGCAGATCGCGAAGAGCGACGCGTAGGACGCCGCGTAATCGGGATTCCAGAGGCCGCGCGTGTGCTTCGAAAGCTCGGGGCCGACGATGCCGCCCACGATCCCGCCGGCGAGCACGTAGGAGATCGCCCGCGACTTGAATTCCGGGTTCGTTGCGTCCGCCGCCGCGAAGCGATAGTACTGGCCGAATGCGTTGTATCCGCCCAGGATCATCGTTCCCGCGCACAGGAGCGCCATGCTCCCGGAGCTCACCGCGTAGGCCGCGAGGGCGGATCCGGCGAGGCCGAACACGCCGCCGGTGAGAAACCCGTTGCGCCGGCCCACGCGCTTCATCCACATGGACGCGGGAAACGTCGCGATCGCGGCGCCCAGCACGTAGCTCATGTTCGGCAGCGTCGCGAACGCCTTGTTGGACGAGAGCGCGAAGCCCGCGAGGCCGTTGATGGCGACCAGCGTGACCGCGTTGGTCAGCAGGAGCGCCTGGCAGCAGGAGAGAAGCAGGACGTTACGGCGTGAGAGATGCATGGGATGCCCGGAAACCCGTGGCGACGATCGTGCCGCGATTATGTAGGATCTGGTCCATGGCGCTCGAGACCCTCCCAACACCCTCAACGCCGGCGCCCCGGCGCCGCGTGCTCATCGCCGACGACAACCGCGATGCGGCGGATACGCTCGCGATGCTTCTCGAGATGAGCGGCAACGAGGTGTGCGTCGCCCGCGATGGCGAGGAGGCGGTATCGATGGCCGCGAGCTTCCAGCCCGACGCGATCCTCCTCGACATCGGCATGCCCAGGCTCGACGGCTACGGGGCCTGCGAGCGCATCCGGCTGCTGCCCGGCGTGGGCGCGGCATTCATCGTCGCGCTCACGGGATGGGGCAACGACGCCGACAAGGATCGCGCGCGGGCCGCCGGATTCGACCGCCACCTGGTGAAGCCGGTGGATCCCGTGCAGCTGCTGGAGATCCTCGCGGCCGTTCCCGCGCGCAAGCCCTAGGCCGTCCCCGCGCGCCGCCCATCAAACGGCTATGCTACGCGTCCCTGCGTTTCCAATACTCGAAGAGCGATGAACTATCGACGTCTCGGCCATTCCGGCCTCAAGGTGAGCGAGCTCTCCCTCGGCTCGTGGGTGACCTACGGCAACCAGCTCGACACGGGCGCCGCGCGCGAATGCATGGCCGCCGCGTGGGACCGGGGCGTGAATTTCTTCGACAACGCGGAGGTGTACGCGGCGGGCAAGAGCGAGGAAATCATGGGCGAGGCGCTGAAGAAGCTCGCGTGGCCGCGCTTGAAGTACATCGTCTCGACCAAGTTCTTCTGGGGAATCACCGAGGGGCCCAACGAGAAATCGACGCTCAATCGCAAGTACCTGATGAACGCGATCGACGGCTCGCTCGCGCGCCTGCAGCTCGACTTCGTGGACCTCGTCTATTGCCACCGGCCCGATCCCGCCACGCCCGTCGAGGAGACCGTGTGGGCGATGCACGACATGATCGACCGAGGCAAGGCGCTCTACTGGGGCACCTCCGAGTGGAGCGCGGCGCAGATCGCGGAGGCATGGCAGGTCGCCGAGCGCCATCACCTGCGCAAGCCCGTGATGGAGCAGCCCGAGTACAACCTGTTCCACCGAAGCCGCGTCGAGCGCGAATACGCGAAGCTCTACGAGGACATCGGCCTGGGGCTCACGACGTGGAGCCCGCTCGCCTCGGGGCTGCTGACCGGAAAGTATCGCGCGGGCATTCCCGCCGGCAGCCGGGGCGCGATGCCGCGCATGAAATTCCTCGTCGAGGGCCTCACGGACAAGAAGAAGAACGAGGCCGTGACGAAGCTCGAGTCCGTCGCCCGGGAGCTCGGTTGCTCGCTCGCGCAGCTCGCGATCGCGTGGTGCGCGCGCAATCCCAACGTTTCCACGGTGATCACCGGGGCCTCGAAGGTTTCGCAGGTCGAGGAGAACCTGGCCGCGGCGGCCGTGATCGACAAGCTCACTCCCGAAGTGATGCAGCGCATCGAGGCGCTCACCGCCGCGCACGCAGAATAATCCCTGCGGCGGATGCCGAATAGTCCTGGTTGGCGGCGGCCGGGCGCAAGCCTATCCTGCGCTCTCGGTCCGTCCGGGCCGTCATTCAGGGAGAAAACCATGGATCGGCAAGCGACATACTGGGGCGCGCGCGTTCGCACGGCCCTCGCAGCAGCTTTCTTCGCGACTTCGGGCTGGGCACACGCAGCGGCCGGCGACCTCGATACCACCTTCGGCCTCACGGGAGTCGTGAACGTCGGGCCCGCGGTCGAGCAGCCGAACCATTTCGCGGCGCACTTCAAGCAGAACGCGACCGTCTCCGTGATCGTGAGCGGCCTGCCGGGCGCGCGCATCGCCCAGGTGTTCCGCACGCTCGAAGACGGATCCTCGGATGCGGCCTTCGGTACCGGGGGATCGACGCTTCTTTCCGGCACGATCAACGACGATGCCACCGCCGACGTCATCTCCGACAAGCGCGACCGGGTCGTGATCGGGATGCAGAGCCTGAGCCTTGTGAGCGTCTATCGCCTGACCGCGGCGGGCCTTCCCGACGCGACGTTCGGCACCGCCGGAGCGATTCAATTTCCGGTCACGAATTCGCTCGGCATCGTGCGCGTCTTCACGCAGCGCGACCGCAAGATCCTCCTGGTCACGACGGAGCACAACGTGGCCTCGACGGGATCGCAGGATCTCGCGGTGCGCCGCTTCAACGAGAACGGCTCGCCCGATGCGACGTTCGGTATCGGCGGTGTCTTCCGCTGGCAAGGCCCGGGGCCCAGCACCCGCACGTGGGGGGCTGGCGTGGGGCTGCAGGCCGACGGCCGCGTGATCGTGTCCGGGCGTTACGCGACGGGCGGAGGGGCATACACGGGATACGTGCTGCGCCTTACCATCGCGGGCACTCTCGATCCCACATTCGGAACGGCCGGCGTCACCGCGATCGTTTGGGTGCCGGGCAACCTGAACAGCGCACGCGACATCGCCGTCATGGGAGACGATCGCATCGTGACGGGCGGCGGATCGTACGACGCGGCGGGCGTGAACGGCGCCGCGGTGCTCGCGCGGCTGATGGCCGACGGATCGTTCGACTCGACCTTCGGCTCCGGCGGCAAGTCGATATTCCCGCTGCCCACGTTCGGCGGATCGTGGTTCTCGGTGGGCGTCGCCTCCAACGACAAGATCATTCTCGGCGGGGTGAAGAACGAGAGCGCGGACCAGTCGCAGTCGTCGGGCAACATCCTGCGGTTTCGCGACAACGGCGTGATCGACACGTCCTTCGCGGGCGACGGCTCATTCGAATACGCGCCCACTTCGCCTCCCTTCGTCGGCGGCTCCGTGGCCTTCGTCGACGGCAACGACCGCCCGGTCGGCGCCTTCTCGCAGATCTCCGGTGTGGGAATCACCATCGGCAATCCGATCCTCGTGCGGCTGGAGGCCGGGAAGAAGAGCTGCCCGTAAGAGGGGAAAAGCCGGTCGCGGAATAAATGGTGTCAGGTACGAATCGTCGAGGAGTGACTCCGTCACCGATAATTCGTACCTGACACCATTTATTCCGCGACCCGGCGGTAGGGGATCTCCGAGATCGCGATGTCGGAGATGTGGAAGCCGTTGCGCTGGGAGAGCACGTCGATCGCGTCCGACACGTTGTGCGGATCGAGGGTGGGACCGATGGTCACGCGAGGGACCATGTTGGACATGCCCTCGGAGTCGCCCGTCAACTTCACCGTGAGCTTCACCGACGCCTGGTTCCCCTTCAGCACGGCGATCATGTTGGGATCGTCGAAGGGCACCGGGTTCGAGACGAGGCGCCACTCGCGCTCCTCGACGAAGCGGTGGTCCTTGATCACGGGCGCCACCACCAGAAACATCGAGTTGAACTGCGTGATGAGGGCGCGCCGCGCTTGCGACCCATCGGGCCGCGAGGCGCGAAACGAGGCGAGCAGCGAATCCACCAGGTCGCTCGCGATCCTCTCGTGCGCCGCCTGGTCGTACACGCAGCGGAAGAGCCTCAAGCCATGGCGATGCGCGAGCTCCACGAGGCGCTTCGAGTTGAAGCCGAGCGCGATGCCGCGCCCATCGTTGCCGTAGGAGCGCCACTGGCTGAGGAGGTCGTGCTGCTCGCAGAAACTGGCAAGGCAGATGTTGGTGCGCCGGAAGCTCTCGAGCTGGTCCGCGGCCTCGCGCAGGAAGTCGCCCTCGTCCTTCGTGACCTCCGCGGCCTTGCGCGCGACGAAGCTCTGGAAGTGCTCGATCGCGAGAAGGATCTCGGAGATGTCGTTGGACGCGGTGAACTTCGACATCCACAGCGTGCGCGACGTGAAGATGCCCTTCACGCCCTCGAGATCGGTGTAGTGGAAGAGATGCTCGGGGGGATCGGCCTCGAAGGCGTGCCGCGAGGGCAAATGGTCCAGGCTGATCGGCTGCGGTGGCGTCACGCGGACTGTGTCCCCGGCGTCACTCGATCTTCATCAGTCGGTCACGGCGCCGAGGCTCGCGGTGCCGACGAGCTTCGCGTACTTGCCGAGCACGCCCTTCGTGTACTTCGGCTTCGGCTGCTTCCACGCCGCGCGCCGCTTCGCGATCTCCGCGTCGGGCACGTTCAACTGGACGAGACGGCGGCTTGCATCGATGGTGATGGAGTCGCCTTCCTTCACCAAGGCGATCGTGCCGCCCTCGAACGCCTCCGGAGTCACGTGGCCGACGACCATGCCCCACGTGCCTCCGGAGAAGCGCCCGTCGGTGATGAGCCCCACGGAGTCTCCGAGCCCCTTGCCGATGAGCGCCGACGTGGGTGCGAGCATCTCGCGCATGCCGGGTCCGCCCTTCGGGCCCTCGTAGCGGATCACCAACACGTCGCCCGGCCTGATTCCGTCGGCAAGGATCGTGTCGAGGCAGTCGGTCTCGGATTCGAAGACGCGTGCCGGACCCGTGATGGCGAGCTTCTTGAGGCCGGTGATCTTCGCGACGCATCCATCGGGCGCGAGGTTGCCGCGCAGGATCGCGAGGTGGCCCTGCGCATACATCGGGTTGGACCACGGGCGGATCACGTCCTGGTCGCCGCGCGGCTCGTCGGGAATGTCCTTCAGGTTCTCCATGACGGTCTTTCCGGTGATCGTCATGCAGTCGCCGTGGATCAACCCGTGAGCGAGCAGCAT
>JADGRS010000154.1 GCA_017880705.1 Burkholderiales bacterium | reverse complement strand
CTTCGATTCGGTCGAATGGAAGATCGACATGTCGGGCAGCTTCGTGAAGATCAATTCGGAAGAAGCCCCCTGGTCTTCGGATCTCAAGCTCGAGGGCGGCAATCTGGGCCATCGTCCGCCGGTGAAGGGCGGGTATTTTCCGGTTCCCCCCGTTGACTCCCAGCAGGACATGCGAAGCGCCATGTGCCTCGCGCTCGAGGAGCAGGGGGTCGAGGTCGAAGTGCATCACCACGAAGTCGCGGCGCCGGGGCAGAACGAGATCGGCACCAAGTTCAACTCGCTCGTGAAGCGCGCCGACTGGCTGCAGATTCTCAAGTACACGGTGTTGAATGTCGCGCGCTCCTACGGCAAGACCGCGACCTTCATGCCGAAGCCCGTGGTGGGCGACAACGGCTCGGGCATGCACGTGCACCAATCGGTGTGGAAGGGCGGACAGAATCTCTTCGCGGGAGAGGGCTACGCGGGGCTTTCGGATTTCGCGCTCTACTACATCGGCGGCGTGATCAAGCACGCGAAGGCGCTGAACGCGATCACCAACCCGGGCACCAACTCGTACAAGCGACTGGTGCCGGGCTTCGAGGCGCCGATCAACCTCGCGTATTCCGCGCGCAACCGTTCGGCGGCATGCCGCATTCCCTTCGTGCCGAGCCCCAAGGGGCGCCGCGTCGAGGTGCGCTTTCCGGATCCCACCGCGAATCCTTATCTCGCCTTCGCGGCGCTCCTCATGGCGGGGCTCGACGGCGTGCAGAACAAGATCCACCCCGGCGATCCGCTCGACAAAAACCTCTACGACCTCGAGCCCGAGGAAGCCGCGAAGGTGCCGCACCCGTGCGCATCGCTCGACGAGGCCCTCGACAACCTCGACAAGGACCGCGCATTTCTCACGCGCGGCGGCGTCTTCACCGACGACATGATCGACGCGTACATCGCGCTCAAGATGGACGAGGTCACGCGCTTCCGCATGACCACGCACCCGATCGAGTTCGAGATGTACTACTCGGCCTGACGTCGCGTCGTAAGTGATCCATGGAAAAAGGGGCGGCCGGCCGCCCCTTTTTGCTTCCCGGCGCGACCGCACCCGCTTGTGTCGCACACGCCCCTCAACCACAACCTATTGCGCGTTTTCGCATCCATCTCATTGATCTGGTTGCTTTTTCCATGACCGCTGCCTATTCTGTCCGTCCTCATTCGCGAAAGGGAGCGCGGCATGAAGATCGTATGGGTCGCGAGTCTTGCCGTCGTCGCGACGACGAGCGCGTTCGCGCAGACGACGATCTACAAGTACGTCGACGAGAGCGGTCACGTCACCTATTCGAACAAGCCCATGAAGGGCGCGACCGTGATGGAGCTCGAGCCCATCACTTTGATCCCCGGCCTTCCCGCGAGCGCTCACGCCCCGCAGAAGACGCTGGCCGCCCTCGAGCGGATGGACACGCCGAAAGCTCTGCCGACCCAGGCAACGTCGGCGTCGCCGACACTCGCGTCGATAGAGCCGCAGGTGCAGAGGAAGCGCGACGACGATCGCCGCAGGATCCTCGAAGACGAGTTGCAGCGCGAGGAGCAGTCGATGGGCGAGGTCCGCGACGCGCTCACCCAGGAGCAGCGCAACCCGGTGCTGGTCGCCGCGGTGCGCGCGGCGCAGCAGGCCGCCGATCCCACGCCGTCGCAAATGATGGAAATGCGCAACAGCATCGACAAGGCTTCGGGCCGCATTCGCGGATTGCAAGCTACCGTCGCCGAGCACGAGAAGAACATCGAGGCGCTCAAGAAAGAGCTCGGCGCGTTGAAGCCCTAGCCTCGCGCAGTCTCCCCTTCCGGCATCCCCGTTTCGCCGACGCGCCAGCCCTCGTGGCTGGCGCGCTAATTGCTTTTTTTCCACGGCTGAGATCGTGACGCCGTACCACGGCCTCGAGCTCCTCTCCACTGCCGTGCTGATGCTCGACGAGACCCTTCACGTGACTTACGCCAATCCCGCCGCGGAGACGCTGCTCGCCCACGGGCGCAAGCACCTCATCGGCGCTAGCCTCGACAAGGCGCTGCCGGGAAATCCCGACTTCATCCAGCGCCTCCAGCTCTCGTTGAGCGACGAGGCGGGCTTCAACGAGCACGACATGGAGCTCGACCTCGGGGGAGAGCGCGTGCACGTGCATTGCGTCATCACGCCGGTCGAGGAACGCGGATCGCGCCTGCTGCTGGAGTTGCGCGAGCTCGAGGCGCAGCTGAAGATCGCCCGGGAGGCGAAGATCCTCGAGCAGCAGGAGGCGAACCGCGAGCTCATCCGCAACCTCGCCCACGAGATCAAGAATCCGTTGGGCGGCATCCGCGGCAGCGCGCAGCTGCTCGAGCGCGAGCTGGGAGACCCGGAGCTGCGCGAGTTCACTCAGGTGATCGTGAAGGAAACCGACCGCCTGCAATCGCTCATGAACCGGCTGCTCACGCCGAGCCGCCTGCCCCACGTGGAGCCGATCAACATCCACGAGGTGACCGAGCGCGTGCGCACGCTCCTCCTCGCGGAATTTCCGCGGGGCCTGTCCATCAGCCGCGACTACGACGCGAGCCTTCCGGAGATCACCGCGGACAAGGAGCAGCTCATCCAGGCGATCCTCAACGTGGCGCGCAACGCCGCGCAGGCCACCGCCGGCGCGGGAGAGATCCGGCTGGTGACGCGCATCGCGCGCCAGGTCACGATCGCCCGCTGCCGCTATCGCCATGCCCTCGCAGTCTCCATCGAGGACGACGGTCCCGGAGTTCCCGCGGAGCTCGCCGAGCGAATCTTCTATCCGCTGGTGAGCGGGCGCGAGGGAGGCACCGGCCTGGGACTTTCGCTCGCGCAGAGTTTCGTGAGCCAGCATCACGGCCTGATCGAGTTCGAAAGCGTGCCGGGCCACACGCGATTCACCATCCTGCTGCCGGTGCGTTCGCGCAACGACACGAATGAACGCTCGTGAGGACGCCATGAACCCGGTCTGGATCATCGACGACGACCGCTCGATCCGATGGGTGTTCGAGAAGGCGCTCGAGCGCGAAGGCATTCCGCACCGCACCTTCAGCGCGGCGCAGGACGCCATCGACAAGCTTTCGGAAGAGACGCCCCAGGTCGTGGTGAGCGACATCCGCATGCCCGGCATCACCGGGCTCGAGTTCATGCAGCAGCTGAAGGCAAAGCTGCCCTCCACGCCGGTCATCATCATGACCGCGTATTCCGACCTCGAGAGCGCCGTCGCGGCCTTCCAGGGCGGAGCGTTCGAGTATCTCCCAAAGCCGTTCGACGTCGACCACGCGGTCGAGCTCGTGCGGCGCGCGCTCGACGAGAGCCGCCGCCAGGTCCAGCCGCCGCCCGAGGACGCCGAGGCGCCCGAGATCCTCGGACAGGCGCCCGCGATGCAGGAAGTATTTCGCGCCATCGGAAGGCTTTCGCAATCGCACGCGACGGTGCTCATCACCGGCGAATCAGGCACCGGAAAGGAACTGGTGGCGCGGGCGCTGCATCGGCACAGCCCGCGCGCGTCAAAAGCATTCATCGCGATCAACACCGCCGCGATCCCCAAGGATCTTCTCGAGAGCGAGCTCTTCGGGCACGAGCGCGGCGCCTTCACGGGCGCCCAGACGATGCGCCGCGGAAGGTTCGAGCAGGCCGAGGGCGGCTCGCTCTTCCTCGACGAGATCGGCGACATGCCGCAGGACTTGCAGACGCGATTGCTGCGCGTGCTTTCCGACGGGCAGTTCTATCGCGTCGGCGGCCACACGCCGCTCGCGGCCAACGTTCGCGTCATTGCCGCCACGCACCAGGAGCTCGAGTCGCGGGTGAAGCAGGGGCTGTTCCGCGAGGACCTCTACCATCGCCTCAACGTGATTCGCCTGCGGCTGCCGCCCCTGAGGGAGCGGCGCGAGGACATCGCCATGCTCGCGCGGCATTTCCTGTCGAAGAGCGCCCACGACCTCGGCGTCGAGGGCAAGCGACTCACCGACGGCGCGCTGCAGTTCTTCACCGCGCAGGATTGGCCCGGCAACGTGCGCCAGCTGGAGAACGTGTGTCACTGGGTCACGGTGATGGCGCCGGGACAGGTCGTCGACGTGAAGGATCTCCCCGCTGAGGTGCGCGGCGAAAGCGCCGCGGCCGCGGCGGGCGACAGCGACTGGCGGCGCCTCCTCGAGCGCGAGGTCGCGAGCCGCCTGGCGCGCGGCGAATCGGACATCGCCGATCCGCTCACGCGCGATTTCGAGACCGCGCTCATCGTTAAGGCCCTGCAGCACACGGGGGGCCGCCGCATCGAGGCGGCGGGCCTGCTCGGCATCGGGCGCAACACGCTCACGCGCAAGGTGCAGGAGCTCAAGATCGACACGAAGGACTGAAGCGCGCTACTTGACCCGGTAGCGCTTCTCGAACTCCGTGGGCGGCAGCGCCGGGCTTTCGTGGAATCCCTGGTACTGGTCGCACCCGAGCTCCTTCAGCGCGCGAAACTGCGCCGCCGTCTCGACGCCCTCGGCGACGACCGAAAGGCGCAGCGAGTGCGCCATCGCGAGGATCGCCTTGATGATGGCCTCGTCGTTCGCGTCGGAGTGGATGTCGCGCACGAAGGAGCTGTCGATCTTGATCGAATCGACGGGAAGCGTCTTCAGGTAGGAGAGCGACGAGTAGCCGGTCCCGAAGTCGTCGATGGAAATTCCCACGCCGAGCAGGCCGAGCCGGTGGAGAAGCTCGGCCTTCTCGGGAATGTTCTGCATGAGATGCGACTCGGTGAGCTCGAGCTCGAGGCTTGCCGGCTCGATTCCGGATCGCGCCAGCGCCACCTCGACGGCGCGATAGAGGCGCTCGGCATCGACCACCTGCCCGACCGAAAGGTTCACGGAGACCTTGAGATCCGGCTTCACGATCCGTTGCCACGCGCGCAGCTGCGCGCACGCGTGCTCGATCACCCATTCGCCTATCGGCACAATGAGCCCGGAATCCTCGGCCACGTCGATGAACTTTTCCGGCATCAGGAGTCCCCGGCGCGGGTGCTGCCAGCGGATGAGCGCCTCCACGGCCACCAGCTCGCCGGTCGCGATCTTCATGCGGGGCTGGTAGTGCAGCACGAGCTCATTCCTCTTCAACGCGAGGCGAAGGAAGTTCTCCACGGACAGGCGCTCCTGCGCCCGCGAATTCATCTCGGCGGAGAAGAACTGATAGTTGTTGCGCCCCTTTTCCTTGGCGTAGTACATCGCGACGTCGGCATTCTTCATGAGCGTCGCGCTGTCCTTGCCGTCGTTGGGATACAGGCTGATGCCGATCGAGCACGAGGTCGAGAGGTGCTGGCCGTCGATCAGCATCGGCGCGCCCATCGCGGCGATCATCTTCTCGGCCACCTCTTGCGCGCCCTCGTCGTCGTTGTCCTCGAGATTCTCGAGGATCACGGCGAACTCGTCGCCGCCCAGGCGCGCCACGGTGTCGGTCGCGCGCACGCACGCGGTGAGGCGCCCGGCCACGCGCTTTAGGAGCTCGTCTCCGACCTGGTGCCCCAGCGAGTCGTTGATCGTCTTGAAGCGATCGAGGTCGATGAACATGAAGGCGAAGCCGGCCTGGTGGCGCGCCGCGTTGAAGACGCCCTGCTCGAGGCGGTCGTGGAGCAGCACGCGGTTCGGCAGGCCCGTGAGCGGATCACGCGTGGCGAGATATTCGGCGCGCTCTTCCGCCCGCTTGCGCTTGGAGATGTCGTGGGAGGTGCCCGTCATCCGCAGCGCCTGGCCCGCCTCGTCGCGCTGCGTCACCTTGCCGCGGGAGTGCACCCAGATCCATTCACCCGCGGCGTTAGAGACCCGGTACTCGCAATCGAACTCCTCGCTCACGCCCTTCATGGCGTTGCCGAGGGCGGCGGCGAAGACGTCGCGATCCTCGGGATGGTTCCACTGCGTCACCTCGTCGCTCGAGAAGGTCGACTCGCGTGGCGGCGCGCCGAGAAGCGACGACCAGCTCTCGTTGAAATAGACCTTGCCGTTCCTGAGGTCCCAATCCCACAGCGCGAGGCGCGAGCCCGTCAACGCGAGATCGAGGCGTTCCTTGGCCCGCGCCATCTGCTGCTCGGTGCGCTTGCGCAGCGTGATGTCGCGCGCGACGCCGATCATGTACGTGCGCTCTCCCACGCGCAGGGGCTTACCGCTCAACGCGTAGGGACGCACATTGCCCGCGCGATCGACAATCTCGGCTTCAAGGCTCATCTCGCGGCCCTGCTCGAACACTTCGCGCATCGCGGCGGCGGCGTGATCGCGGTCGCGCGGCGAGATGAAATCGATGGGCTGCATGGTGCCGATCTCCGCGCCGGTGTAGCCGATCGCCGCCGTCAGGGCGGCGTTCCAGCGAAGGATCACGCCATCCGAGGAGACCAGGAAGAACGCTCCCGCGAGGCTGTCGAGGACCGCTTCCGAGAACTCCCTCTCGCGTTCGAGGCCATCCTCCGCCGCGCGCCGGCGGCGCGTCTCGTCCTCGAGGCGCTCGGCGAGCGGGCGATTGGACGCGGTGGCGGCGCGACTTGCCGCGACCGCGCCGGATTCGCGCCGCGCCTCGAGGCGCGCCATGGCGATCGAAGCTATGTTGGCGAGCGCGGTGCGCTCGGCCTCGCGAAGCTTTCGCGGCCGCCGGTCGAGGACGGTGAGCGTGCCGATCACCCAGCCGTCGGGCGCGATGAGCGGCAGGACCCCGAGGAAGCGCGCCCGCGGGCCCGCGGCGACCAGCGAGTGCGTCTGCAGGTCCGTCACGGCGAGATCCTCGATGAAAATCGGCGCCTGCACCGGCTCGGTGCCGAAGGCGAACGATTGCTCGCGCGAGAGATACGCCGTGGAGATCCCGGCGCGCGCGCGCAGCCGCTCGCGCTTGCCGTCGAAGAACGAAAGCCACGCCATCGGAAACGCCGCGACATCCTGCGCGCGCCGCACCAGCTCGTCGAGCGCGGGAAGCTCCTGGTCGGGATCGAGGACGCCGTACGCGCGAAGGCGCGCGATGCGCTCTTCCTCTTCCTGCCGGCTCGTCTGGGAGTGAGGAGTCATGCGGCGGCGATGTCGAGCTCGCAGACGAGAGGCGCGTGATCCGAGGGGCGCTCGAGCTTGCGCGGCGCGACGTCGATCGCGCACGCCGTGCACGCGCGGGCGAGCTGCGGCGAAAGAAGCGCGTGGTCGATGCGAAGCCCCATGTTGCGACGGAACGCGCCCATCCGGTAGTCCCACCATGTGAACGACTTCTCGGGCTGCTCGAAGAGGCGAAAGCCGTCG
>JADGRS010000009.1 GCA_017880705.1 Burkholderiales bacterium | reverse complement strand
GCGGCCGCCAGGGGCACCGTCACTGCGACGCAACGTCCAGGTGATCTTCAACGCGCCATCGATCTGGAGCGGCTTGTCGTCGGCCGCGTCGACGAGGTGCCCTGTACCGGAACGACCTTGCATCGAATTGGCACCAGGAATCTTCTGGCCGTCCTCGCCCAGGCGAACCTTCTCCCGATGCAGTGCCAGGATCATCTGCGGGAACGCGGACCAATCTTCTGTGAAACGCCAACGCAGTCGCCGCTCCTCGAAATCAACGAGGCTCTTCACGTAGTCGGTGATGGGCGCGCCTACGCGGTGCAGGCGCAACGGCTCGCCGGCCTTGTACGTCTCGCGCACCAGCGGCTGGTATCCCGCCTTGAAGACGAGCACGAGCGGTGCGCCCTCATCCACCTTGCCGGCGATGCGCGCCTTCGGTCCCCAGCGCGGGAAGACGATCCGGCCACGCGCATCCGCGACGCTCTCCGCGACATGTATCGCGCGTCCCGCGCTGGAATAGCCACCGCTGCTGTAGAAACTGGGAGGCCTGTAGTCGAGCCAGTCCCAACGCCCGACCGCAACCGCCCCCTCGACGGGCTGCGTGGTGTCGGCATCGACGACCTGGCCGCGAATCTCTCCGGAGAAGTAGGGGCCGCCGAGGGCTTGCGCGCCGGCTTGCGCAGCGGCGAGTGACAGGACTGCCGCGAACCAACGTGCTCGCGTGCTCACGGCTCGTCGTCGATCGGCAACGAGCCCGCGGCGGCACGGTTGAGGCGATCGTTCACTGCCTCCCACTCGGGCGAGAGCGGCGGCATCTCCACCAGGATGCGTTTCGCGCCGCTCGCGTCGAGCGTACGCAGGTTCGAGTAGAGATCGTGCCCGTAGCGCATCGCATCGCTTCCCGCGTCGATCCAGCTCGTCACCCGCGCGCTGAAGGGAGCCTCGTGGAGCGCAAGCACGGCGACGTTCGTCAACGAGCGCAGCCCGAGGTCGAGCGAGGCCGCGCTCACCAGCGTCATCGCGGTTTGCGGCGCGTAGTGCGCGTCGAGCGTGCCCGAAGCGCGCGGGGCATCCGCATCGCGATCACGCGGCTCGACGCCCATTACGCGAGCGATATCCTCGCGCGTCACGGCGCCGGGGCGCAGCAGCACCGGCGCGCCGCGCGAGAGATCGATGATGGTGGACTCGAGCCCGACCTCGCACGCGCCGCCGTCGAGGACGAAGAGCCCCGGGCCGAATTCGTCGCGGACGTGATCGGCCGTCGTCGGGCTCACGTGGCCGAAGCGATTCGCCGACGGCGCCGCGATCGCGCCGCTGCCCACGCGCGCGAACGCACGCAGGAGATCCTGCGCCATCGGGTGCGACGGGCAGCGCAATCCCACCGTGGCCTGCCCGCCGGTCACCGCATCGGGAACGCGCGACGCCTTCTTCACGATGATCGTCAGGGGCCCGGGCCAGAAACTCTCGGCGAGCAGGAAGGCGTCGGGAGACGGGTCGCGCCCCCATTGGCTCAAGCCCTCGATGGAGGCGACGTGCACGATCAGCGGATGGTCGGAGGGGCGGCCCTTCAGCGCGAAGATCTTTGCGACAGCCTCAGCATTCGACGCGTCGGCCCCGAGGCCGTAGACCGTCTCGGTGGGAAAGGCGACCAGCTCGCCGGCAAGAAGCAGCCGCAGGGCCTCGTGCAACTCGGCCATTGCGGTCACGCCTTCTTCGCGTGCTTGCGAAGCCACGGCTCGATGGCATCCATTCGGAACGTTCCCTTTTCGAGATGGCCGATCATCCAGCGAAGAACGTCGGCGGACCGGGCCTCAAGCCGATAGCCGTTGATGCGCAGGAAGACATCGACACTGGCGAACGCGACACGCTTGTTGCCATCGACAACCGGGTGATTCATCGCAAGGCTCTCGAAGAGCGCCGCGGCTTCCGCCACGACGTCCGCGTAATGACCGCTTTGCGGGCGAAAGAGGGCGGATTCCAGCGCGCCGGCGTCGCGCAAGCCCGGGCTTCCGCCGTACCGCTCGATCAGGGCGCGGTGCATCACCATCACCTCGATCGAGGTGATGTAGAGAGTCATTTCGCCAGTTCTTTGTAGAGGGCGTCGTATTCGGCGAGGCTCTCGCCGAATGCGGTGAGGACCTTCGAGCGCGGCGCGCCGTGCTTCTTCTTGTCGATGAAGTCGCGCAGCGCCTCGTCGATGACGGCCTGGAGCTGCTTGCCTTCGCGGGCCGCGATCGCGCGAACCGCGTCGAGGACTTTCGGATCGGCTTGGGTTGCGAACTTCCTGTAGACGGCGGCCATGGCGTCATCCTGCTGTTTCTTGATTTGTCATGATAGCACATCGGGCATGCCGGCCACAGCGAAAATGCAGCGGCAACGTGACGAGGCGCCGCTCGTCCCTCCCCCATGCGGGCTCCAGCGCATCGGCCGCGCGCGTGCGTAGAGATCCGATTTCTCCGAAAAGTGGTCGATGAACGCCAACGCTAGTGCGCCTCTTCCCAGTTGGCTCCCACTCCCGCGTCCACCACCAGGGGAACGTCGAGCTTCGCGACGCCCATCATGAGCTTCTCCACGCCGGGCTTCACGCGCTCGATCTCGCCCTGCGGAACCTCGAGCACCAGCTCGTCGTGCACCTGCATGATGAGCTTCGCCGCGAACCGCTCCTTCTCGATCCAGTCCTGCACCGCGATCATCGCGAGCTTGATCAGGTCCGCGGCGGTTCCCTGCATCGGCGCGTTGATCGCCTGTCGCTCGGCGCCCTGGCGGCGCTGCATGTTCGACGAGCCGATGTCCGGGAGCCACAGGCGCCGGCCGAATACCGTCTCCACGTAGCCGCGCTCGCGCGCCTCGTTGCGCGTGCGCTCCATGTACTGCGCGACGCCAGGATAGCGCGCGAAGTACTTGTCCATGTAGCTCGCCGCGGCGCTCCTCTCGATCGCGAGGTTCTGCGCGAGGCCGAAGGCGCTCATGCCGTAGATGAGCCCGAAGTTGATCACCTTCGCGTAGCGGCGCTGCTCGCTGGTGACCTCGCCCGGAGGCGTGTCGAAGACCTCGGAAGCCGTGTGGCGATGCACGTCCTCGCCGCGCGCGAACGCTTCCACGAGCCCCGCGTCGCCCGACAGGTGCGCCATGATGCGCAGCTCGATCTGCGAGTAGTCCGCGGAGACGATCCTCGAGCCCGGCGGCGCGATGAAGGCTTCGCGGATGCGCCGTCCCTCCGCGGTGCGCACCGGGATGTTCTGCAGGTTGGGATCCGTGGACGAGAGCCTTCCCGTCACCGCGACGGCCTGCGCGTAGTTGGTGTGCACGCGACCGGTCTTCGCATGCACCATGCGCGGCAGCTTGTCGGTGTAGGTGCTCTTCAGCTTCGCCACGCCGCGATGCTCGAGGAGCGCCGCGCAGATCGGGTGGTCCTGCGCGAGCTTCTCCAGCACCTCCTCGTCCACCGAGGGCGCGCCCGAAGGCGTCTTCTTGATGGGCTTGAGCTGCAGCCGGTTGAAGAGCACGTCGCACAGCTGCTTGGGCGAGCCGAGGTTGAAAGGCCCGCCGCCCAGCTCGTGCGCCCTCTTCTCGAGCTCGAGCATCTTCTGGCCGAGCTCGTGGCCCTGGCGCGAGAGAAGCTGCGTGTCGATGAGCACGCCGTTCCTCTCCATCGCGAGGAGCACGCCCGCCACCGGAATCTCGATGCCGGAATAGATGTAGTCCAGCTTCGCGTCGGCGTGCACGCGCGGATAGAGCGCCCCGTGCAGCTGCAGCGTGACGTCCGCGTCCTCGGCGGAGTAATCGGTGGCGCGCTTGATGTCGACCTGGTCGAAGGGAATCTGCGACGCGCCCTTGCCCGCGACGTCGGTGTATTGCAGCAGCCCGCTCGCGCCGAGGAAGCGCGTGGCGAGCGCGTCCATGTCGTGGCGCTGGTGGCTCTCGAGGACGTATGACTGCAGCAGCGTGTCGTGCATGACGCCGCGCAAGTCGATTCCGTGATTCGCGAAGACGTGGCGATCGTACTTCGCGTTCTGCCCGACCTTGATCTTCGTCGCGTCCTCGAGCCACGGCCTCAGGCGCTCGAGCACTTTCGCGGTCGGGAGTTGCGGCGGCACGCCTCCATAGCGGTGCGTCAACGGGAGGTACGCGGCTTCTCCGGGCGACGCCGAGAACGAAATGCCGACGAGCTCCGCCACCATCGGGTCGAGGCTGGTGGTCTCGGTATCGACGCAGGCGATCGGCGCCGCCTCGAGAATCGCCACCCAGCGATCGAGCGCGGCTTCGTCGAAGATCGTCTCGTACTTCCGCGTCGCGACGAAGGGCGTCACGTTCTCGACGGGCTGCTCGACGGCGGTGAGGAGCGCGAAGTTGCGGCCGGGCTTCGAGGCCGGCGCCGGCGCTCTCCCGGGCGAAGTGGAGGATTCGCCCTTCCCGGGCGCATCCTCCTTGTTGAAGAGAGTGTCCTTGTTGTCGGGCGCGCCCTTGCTATCCAGCGCGTCGCGCATCGTGCGGAATCCAAAGCGCGTGTAGAGCTCGCGCAGCTTCTCCGTGTCGGGGCCCTGGGCCACCAGCGATTCCATCTCGAAGGGCAGCGCGACGTCGGTCTTCACCGTGAGAAGGATCCGCCCCGTGGGAAGCCAGTCCTTCGCCTTGCGCAGGTTCTCGCCCACGACGCCCTTCACTTCGTCGGCGTGCGCCATCACGCCCTCGAGGGAGCCGTACTCCTCGATCAGCTTGCACGCCGTCTTCGGCCCCACCTTCTCGACGCCCGGAACGTTGTCGACCGCATCGCCCATGAGCGCGAGGTAGTCGATGATGAGCTCGGGGGGCACGCCGAACTTCGCCCTCACGCCCTCGCGGTCGAGCTTCTCGATGGGGACGGCCATCGTGTTCACCCAGGTCACGCTCGCGTTCACGAGCTGCGTCAGGTCCTTGTCGCCCGTGGAGATCACGCTGTTCCAGCCGTGGCTCTCGGCGTGGCGCACCAGGGTCCCGATGACGTCGTCGGCCTCCACGCCGTCGACGCAAACCACGGGCCAGCCGAGGGCGCGGATCGTCTCGAGGAGCGGATCGATCTGGCGCGCGAGGTCCTCGGGCATCGCCTGCCGCGTCGCCTTGTATTGCGGATAGATGTCGTCGCGGAAGGTCTTCCCCCGGGGATCGAGGACGCAGGCGATATAATCCGAAGGGAAATCCTGCTTGAGCTTGCGCAGCATGTTGACCACGCCGTAGATGGCGTTGGTCGGCTCTCCCGCCGGGCTTCGCAGCTCGCGAATCGCGTGGAACGCGCGGTAGAAGTAGCTGGGCGCGTCGACGAGGAGCAGGCGTTTCTTGGTTTCGTTCATCTCAATCGGCAGGTCCCGCCATGGCCATCACCGCCCCCAAGGTTCCAAAACCGTCGGATCCCCAGCTCATACAGCGTTCGCAGAGCTCCGCGCGCGAGGCGTGGCGGATGTTCGAAATTATCGCAGAGTTCGTCACCGCGACCGAAAGGCTGCAGACGATACAGCCCGCGGTTTCCATCTTCGGCAGCGCCCGCACCGCGCCCGGGCATCCTCACTACCGCTTGGCGGAGGACATCGCCAAGCGCCTGTCGGAAGCGGGTTTCTCGGTGATTTCGGGAGGCGGCCCGGGGATCATGGAAGCGGCGAACAAGGGCGCCTTCGAGGGCGCCTCCCCGAGCGTGGGCCTGAACATCCAGCTTCCCCACGAGCAGTCCGGGAACAAATATCAGGACATCTCGCACACTTTTCAACACTTCTTCGCGCGCAAGGTCATGTTCGTGAAGCTGTCCTGCGCGTTCGTGATGATGCCGGGAGGCTTCGGCACCCTGGACGAGCTGATGGAGGTGCTCACCCTCGTGCAGACCGGGAAGATCCGCAGGGTCCCGGTGATCCTCGTGGATTCGACCTTCTGGAAGGGGCTCCTCGACTGGATTCGCGGCCAGCTCGTTGCCGATGGAATGATCGGCGCCGGCGATCCGGGCCTCATCCAGGTGATCGACGATCCCCAGGCGATCGTGGACGCGATCTTCGACCACTATCATTTGCGCGGATTCGAGCCCAGCCCCGCGGAACGAGAAGTGGAGCTCGCGCTCTAACTGATACACTTTCCGACCCGAATCGAGACTGTCATGCGAACACTTCTTGCCGCAACGCTCATCGCCGCGGCGCTCGCGGCTTCCGCGCAATCCGGCGAACGCAAGCCTCCCGCGGGCTCCACGCCGCTGAGCGAGCCGCCCCCGCCTCCGCCCATGGAGCAGACCGTCCCGGCCCTCGAGCCCGTCGTGACCACGCGCCACGAGGGCGACCAGGAAATCGTCGAGTACCGCATCAAGGGCAAGCTCTACATGCAGCGCGTGACACCCAAGCACGGCAAGCCGTACGTGCTGATGGACCATCAGGGCGACGGGACTTTCATGCGCCAGGACAATCCGCTCGACTCGGGAGTGCGCGTGCCGCAGTGGGTCCTGAAGGAATTCTAGAAATATAAAGAAGGGGAGGCATGTCGGTCTTCACGCCGGTTTCGATCGCCGAGGCGCGCGCGCTGCTTGAGCACTACACGCTGGGCGAGGTGGAGCGGCTCGAGGGAATCGCGCAGGGCGTCGAGAACACCAACTACTTCCTCACGACCACCACGGGCGAATACGTGCTCACGCTCTTCGAGCACATTCCCCGCGCGGACCTGCCGTTCTACGTGGGCCTCATGGACCATCTCGCGCACCGCGAGGTGACATGCCCCGCCCCGATGCGCCTCGACAACGGCCAGCTCATCGCGGAAGTGAACGGCAAGCCCGCGTGCATCGTGACGAAGCTTCCCGGCGCGCCGCGGGCGCGGCCCGACGCCCACCTGTGCCGGCGCGCCGGCGAGATCCTGGCGCGCATCCACGTCGCCGCGGTCGACTACGACGCCTCGCTCGACAACTGGCGCGGGCGCGAATGGCGCGAGAGCTTCGCGCAGGCGGTGAAGCCGAAGCTGTCGCGCGCGGAAAACGACCTCATCGCCGCGGAGAACCGCTACCAGGGCATCCACGACGACACGGTGCTTCCCCGGGGCATCATCCACGGCGACTACTTCCACGACAACGTGCTCTGGGACGACGAAGGCGCGGGCGGCGTCATCGATTTCTACTTCGCCTGCGACGACGCGCTCCTCTACGACGTCGCGATCGGCGTGAACGACTGGTGCGTGAACCCGGACGCGACGCTCGACACGGCCCGCACGCACGCCTTCATCGAGGGCTACCAGTCGCAGCGCCCGCTCGAGCCCTTCGAGCGCGATCTCTGGCCGGTGATGCTGCGGCGCGCGGCGCTGCGCACGTGGCTGGGGCGCCTGGGCTACAACTATTTTCCGCGCGATTCCCACATGACGATTCCGAAGGATCACGAGTTCTCGCGGCGGCTCCTCGAGCACCACGTCGCCCACGCCCGCGCCCTCGGCGAAACGCTCTAGGCGATGGACGCGAACATCAGGGTCGCAGAGCTCGACGCCGCGCGCGGGGCCGGGTGGATCGCTGAAGCGTTCAAGCTCTTCCGCAAGGCGCCGCTCCCGTGGATCGCGCTCTGCTCGGCGTGGATCGTCATCACGCTCGCGCTGATACTGGTCCCGCTGGTGGGGCAGGCGATGTCGAGCTTCCTGCAGCCGGTGTTCTTCGCGAGCTTCGCGATCGCCGCCTACAAGCAGGCCGCGGGTGAGCGCGTCCTCATGGCCGACCTCTTCGCCGGATTCAGGCGCAACCTACGCGCGCTGGTGAACCTCGGCGTGCTGATCCTGGTCGCCGTGCTCGCGATCGTCTTCGCCGCGGGGCTCCTCGGGCTGCCCGTGTCGGGGCCCGTCGGCGAGTCGGCAACCTTCGACGAATGGGTCAACTCGTTTCGCGGCAAGGAGTGGCTCCTCGCGGGGACGATTTTCGCGATCGTGCTCGTGAAGAGCGCCGTCTGGTTCGCTCCGCCCCTCATCGCGTTCCACGGAATGGGCGCGATCGAGGCGATTCGCTGGAGCCTCTATGCCACCATCGCCAATTTCGGCACGATGATCGTTTACGGCGCGCTCCTCTTCGCGATCTTCTTCCTCGCGGCCATTCCGGCGTGGCTGGGCCTGATCGTTGCCTTTCCCGTGATGGCGATCAGCACCTACACCGGTTATCGCGAGGTGTTCGAAGCCAAGCCGTGAAATTGGTGTCAGGTACGCATTATCGAGGGGTGACTCCGTCACCGATAATGCGTACCTGACACCAATTTCACACGGCGGAGAGCTTGGCGTACTGGAGCGCGAGCCACTTGGTGCCCTCGGTCGCGAAGCGCACCTGCACACGCGCGTCGAGGCCGCGGCCCTCGAAGTCGATGACGACCCCGTCGCCGAACTTGGCGTGGCGCACGTTCTGGCCGATGGCGAAGGGATGCTCGTCGGGGCGCTTCATCTCGAAGTTCGAGCGCTGCGCGCTCTTGTAGCGATTCGGATCCGCGGCCGGCGCGCGGCCTCCCCCGGAAGACCAGCCCCCCGAGCCCGCGCCGCGTTGCCCGCGGTCCTGGTAGCCGCCGAAGAACGCGCCCTGCGCGCGATGCTCGAACTGGCGCTCCGGCAGCACGATCCACTTGCAGAGCTGGGGCGGGATCTCCTCGACGAAGCGCGAGACGATGCCGTAGCGGGGCTGGCCGTGCAGCATGCGGCTTCCCGCATAGGAGAGATAAAGGCGCTTGCGCGCCCGAGTGATCGCGACGTACATGAGGCGGCGCTC
The DNA here is from genome assembly GCA_017880705.1 of Burkholderiales bacterium. Taxonomy (GTDB): domain Bacteria; phylum Pseudomonadota; class Gammaproteobacteria; order Burkholderiales; family Usitatibacteraceae; genus Usitatibacter. The sequence goes on along the minus strand of JADGRS010000009.1, from coordinate 14,155 downwards.
CTCCTCGATGCCGCCGTCCTCGAGCATGCTGTTCTCGTGCGGGAAGAGGCCCTCTTCGAGGCCCGACATGAAGACCGCCGAGAACTCGAGCCCCTTCGCCGAGTGCACCGTCATGAGCTGCAGCGCGTCCTGGCCCGCGGCGGCCTCGCGCTCGCCGGCCTCGAGGCTCGCGTGGGAGAGGAAGCCCGCGAGGATCTGCTGCTCGGGCGTGCCCGCGATGTCGGCGACGTCCTCCTGCGCCTCGCCCGCGGGCTCGAGGCCGTGCTCGAAATCCTCGGCGAAGAGCGCCGCCGCGTTGATGAGCTCGTGCAGGTTCTCGAGGCGGTCCTGCCCGTCCTTCTCGGCGGCGTAGTGATCCTTCAAGCGGCTCTTGTCGAGCGCCTCCTCGATGAGCTCCGCGAGCGCCAGCGTCTCGGCGGAATTGCGAAGCGCATCGATCACCGCGATGAATTGCGCGATCGCCGCGCCGCTTCGCCCCGTGACGATCCCCGCGCGCGCCACGTGCATGAGGCTGCCCATGCCGCGCTCGCCTGCTTCCTGGAGCTGCTCGACGGAACGCGCGCCGATCCCGCGCGGGGGGAAATTCACGACGCGCGAGAATGCGGTGTCGTCGTCGGGATTGGCGGCGAGGCGCAGGTATGCCAACGCGTGCTTCACTTCCTGGCGCTCGAAGAATCGCAAGCCCCCGTAGACGCGATAGGCGAGGCCCGCGCGGAAGAGCGCGTGCTCGAGGATGCGCGACTGCGCGTTGGAGCGATAGAGGAGCGCCATGTCCGACAGCGCCATCCCCTCGCGATGCAGCGCCTTCACCTCGTCGACGATGAAGCGCGCCTCCTCGTCGTCGTTGGCGGCGGCGTAGACCCGCAGCGGCTCGCCCTTTCCCTCGGCCGTCCACAGGTTCTTGCCCAGGCGCGCCTTGTTCTGCGCGATGATCGCGTTCGCCGCGTCGAGGATATGGCCCTGGGAGCGGTAGTTCTGCTCGAGCTTCACGACTTCCTTCACGTCGAAGTCGCGCACGAACTCGTTCATGTTGCCGACCTCGGCTCCGCGAAAGCGGTAGATCGAGTTGTGCGTCACGAGGCCGCCGGCGATGTAGTTGTGCGTCGGGAACACATCGATGTCGAACACCTTGCGGCGCTCTCCGGGAATTCGGCGGACGCTTTCCACGATATCGAGCGCGCCGTCACCGGCGATCATCGCCATTCCTGGCTTCATCGAACCCGCACGGACGAACGGCAGCGATCGCCCATGGAGATTCGCGCGCAGGACGATCCTGCCGTCGAGGACGTCGCATGCTCTCTCGGCGAGCGCCATCACTTCGCCGTAATCCTTGCGAGCGGTCTCGAAGCGCCAGCTATCCGAGCCTCTCTTCGCGGGGCGGACGCTGAAGCCCGCGTCCACAAGGGCCTTCCTGCGCGCAGGATCGTTTCCGGCCGCGCATACGCGGTGCATGGGACTCGCTCCCCGACGATCGCCGCAAAGAGTCACCACCACGTTGTGCCCATTCGAGTCGCGGGACATCGCAACGTGGTGGGGTTCGTCCTCGCGCAAGCCGCGGTCGCTCATGAGGCGTCGAGCGCCGGATCCACTGTCGACTTCCCGGTACAGGCGCGCGATGAGCTCGGCATCGTGAACGAGCCCCTTTATGGATCCTCCGACGGGGGGAACGAAGGGCAACGTCGGGATCCCATACTTCAGGGACAGCGCGATTTCATCGAAACGCGCCTCGTTTTCGCTCGCGTGGGTAACCACGATCCACGTTGCGTCCGCATGCTCCTGAACCGAACGCAGCTTGAAGCCGACCTTGGGCTTCGCCTGGCCCTTGGTGTAGACGCACGACGTTCCCAATCGATAGCCGATCCCCCGCTTGTGCATGAGGTACGTGAAGTACATCTGCGGAGTTTCCCCCAGGACATAGCCGGCGAAGTGCGTGTGCTCCGGCGTGCTCACAAGGCGCTTTCCGGAGCGGCTACGGATTTCGACGAGGTCACCCTTCGCCGCGCTGCCGTGAGTTCGCGCGACCGTGGCCGGACGAAAATCCCCTGAGCCATAGCAGGAGAGGATTCGATCGCCCGCGTGGATCGCCTCGATGGGCTTCAACGAGCCGTCCGCCATCGTGATCTGCGTTCCCGCGGGCAGGCATTGATCGTCGTCCCCCACCGCGAAGACGCAGCCGTTCGTTCCCGCGAGCATCTTGATCCACTTGTACTGCAGCTTGTTCGTGTCCTGGAACTCGTCGACGAGGATGTAGCGGAAGCGGCTTTGGTAGTGCTGCAGCAGGTTGAGATTGTTCGCGAGCACTTCGAAGGTGCGCAGCAGCAGCTCGGCGAAATCGACCACGCCCTCGCGGTTGCACTGCGCGTCGTAGTCGGCATAGAAGGCGACCATGCGGCGCGTGAATTCGTCGCCCGCCTCGACCGCGTTCGGGCGCAGCCCCGCTTCCTTGCAGTTGTTGATGAAGTTCTGCAGCTGGCGCGGCGGAAATTTCTCCTCGTCGAGCCCCTGCGCCTTCGCGAGGCGCTTGATGAGCGACTGCTGGTCGCCCGAATCGAGGATCTGGAAGAGCTGCGGCAGCCCCGCGTCGCGATGATGCGCGCGCAGCATCCGGTTGCAGAGCCCGTGGAACGTGCCGACCCACATTCCGCGCGTGTTGATCGGCAGCATCGCCGAAAGGCGCGTGAGCATCTCGCGCGCCGCCTTGTTGGTGAACGTGACCGCGAGGATGCCGGCGGGGCTCGCCTCGCCGCTCTGGATGAGGTGCGCGATGCGCGTGGTGAGCACGCGCGTCTTGCCGCTGCCCGCGCCCGCCAGGATGAGAGCGGATTCGCGCGGGAGGGTGACGGCCTTGTGCTGCTCGGGATTGAGGTTGGCGAGGATATCGGGCATTGCAGCGGGAACGTGGCGTCGGACGCGACTCTTTTCAAACCTGGCCGGAACCCTCGATTTTCCGGGAAAAGGGAGCGCGTGGCAGCGTCAATTCAAAAAAAGAGGGCGCATCGCGCGCCCCCAACTGTCTGCCCTACTGCCATGTCTCGCCACGAAGGCAAGACAATATCCAGACAATCCGTCAGCGGTCGAAGTTCCCCGGAATCATTGGGGCACGACGAGGATCGGGATTTCGACGCCCTTCACGCCGCGCAGGTTCGCCATCAGGGCGCGCGCCTCGTCCTCGCCCGCGAGGCCCGTGACCTGCACGGCATGCAGTTTCTCGAATGGCACCACCTCCGACGGATAGCCGTTCGCGCGCAGCACCCGGTTGAGGAAAAGCGCTCCATCGCGCGCGCGATAGGTGGCCACGCGCACGGTCCACTTGCCGCCCGCACGCGCGGCGGGCCCGTTCGTCGCGATCTCCGTCTCCTGCGACCACTTGGCGATCTGCTCCTCGTCGACCTTCGCGACCGCGGGCTCGCCCCCGCGCGGCTTCTGGTAGAAATCGAGCCTCTGGTCGAGCGTGACCGTCGGATGGCCCTCGGCGCCCACGCTGATCTTGCCTTCGAGGAGGCACACGAGATCGCGTTCGCCGGTCGACTTGCCCCAGAGGTCGGTGCCGCGAATCCCCGCGGTGACGTTCTGCACCTTGATGGCGATGTCGCGCTTCTGGCCCTTGCGCAGCACGTCGGTGGTGAAGCGGAAGGCGCCGCTCAGCACCGAGAGCGTCGCACGGAAGATTCCCTTGTCCTCGGCTTTCTCGAACACGAACTGCGCGTTCTCGCCGAGCTTCACGGCGCTGCCTTCGGGAAGCTTCAGCTGCACGCGGGCGTTGCCGCCGGTGCGCAGGCGATCCTGCGCCTGCAGCACGGTCCCCGGCGTGAGGGGAACGGCATTGCCGCCGCGCTCGAGCCACGCGGGAAACTGTACGGCCTCGACGACGGCGGGTGGGGCGCAGACCCCTGCCGTGGGGGCGAGAAGCGACGCGAGCGCGAGGGAAATGGCGATTGTTTTCAATGGGACCTCCGTCGTGCGGTTACGGGCTGATTACGCGCGAGCGCCCGGCGCGGATGCAAGAGCCTCCGAAAATGCCCGAGACTGCGCGTCAAATCAAGGGTTTGTCGGAACCTCGCCTGCTATAATTTCAAACTCGATTCCCGCGCCACTCGCGACGCTTCCCCATGGATTCCCAATATCACCCGAAGGCGGTCGAGCCCGGCGTCCAAAAGCGATGGGCCGAGACGCGCGCCTTCGCGGCGCCCGACGCGTCGCCCAAGCCGAAGTACTACGTGGTGTCGATGCTCCCATATCCGTCGGGCAAGCTGCACATGGGGCACGTGCGCAACTACACGATCAACGACGCGCTGTATCACTTCATGCGCATGAAGGGCTTCAACGCGCTCATGCCGATGGGCTGGGACGCGTTCGGACTGCCCGCGGAGAACGCCGCGATCGCGAACAAGGTGCCGCCCGCGAAGTGGACGTGGGACAACATCGCGTACATGAAGCAGCAGTGCCAGGCGATGGGCTGGGCGATCGACTGGACGCGCGAGATCGCGACCTGCTCTCCCGCCTACTATCGATGGAGCCAGTGGTTCTTCCTGCGCCTCTGGGAGAAGGGCCTCGTCTACAAGAAGACCGGCGTGGTGAACTGGGATCCAGCCGACATGACCGTGCTCGCGAACGAGCAGGTGATCGACGGCCGCGGCTGGCGCACCGGGGCCGTCATCGAGAAGCGCGAGATCCCGATGTGGTACATGCGCATCACGCAATACGCCGACGAGCTCCTCGATTCGCTCGACGGCCTCGGCTGGCCCGAGCAGGTGAAGCAGATGCAGCGCAACTGGATCGGCAGGAGCGAGGGCGTCGAGTTCACGCTGCCCTACGAAGCCGAGACCGCGCGCCGCATGGCGGACCGCCACCCCGATGGAACCGTCAAGCCACCGGGTCTCAAGGTCTTCACCACGCGTGCCGACACGATCATGGGAATCACGTTCGCGGCCGTCGCCGCGGAGCATCCGCTGGCGGCCGAGGCCGCCAAGGGAAATGCGGCGCTCGCCGCGTTCATCGAGGAGTGCAGGAAAGGCGGCGTGCAGGAAGCCGAGATCGCGACGATGGAGAAGAAGGGGATGGCCACGGGTCTGTTCGTGCGCCATCCGTTCACGGACGAGAAGATCGAGGTCTGGGTCGGCAACTACGTGCTCATGGGCTACGGCGAAGGCGCGGTGATGGCGGTGCCCGGGCACGACGAACGCGATTTCGCCTTTGCGAAGAAGTACCGCCTCCCCATCAAGCAGGTGATCGACGTCGAGGGAAAACCCTATTCGCTCGACGCCTGGGAGGCGTGGTACGAAGAGCCGGGGCGCAACGTCGACTCCGGCCCATACGATGGATTGACGCAGGCGGCCGCGATCGAAGCGGTCGCAACCGCGCTGGAAAAGGCGGGGCTCGGAAGGAAGCGCGTCCAGTACCGCCTTCGCGATTGGGGCATCTCTCGCCAGCGCTACTGGGGGACGCCCATCCCGATCGTGCAATGCCCGAAATGCGGCGACGTCGGCGTCCCGGACGACCAGCTGCCGGTGAAGCTTCCCGAGGACCTCGTGCCCGACGGCACCGGCAGCCCGCTCGCGAAGACGCCTTCCTTCTACGAGACGAAGTGCCCGAAGTGCGCCGGCCCCGCGAAGCGCGACACGGACACCCTGGACACCTTCGTCGATTCGTCGTGGTACTTCATGCGCTACGCGTGTCCCGACGCGAGCACGATGGTCGACGAGCGCGCGCAATACTGGATGCCGCTCGACATGTACATCGGCGGAATCGAGCACGCGATCCTGCACCTGCTCTACGCGCGCTTCTGGACGAAGGCGATGCGCGATCTCGGGCTGGTGAAGATCGACGAGCCGTTCGCGAACCTGCTCACCCAGGGCATGGTGCTCAACCACATCTTCTCGCGGCGCGCGGGGACGGGTGGCGTCGAGTATTTCGCCCCCGACGAGGTCGAGACGACGGCGGACGCGGAGGGCAAGATCGCCGGCGCGAAGCTGAAGTCCGACGGCTCCGCGATCGAGTACGAAGGCCTCGGCACGATGTCGAAGTCGAAGAGAAACGGCGTCGATCCGCAGGAAATGGTCGAGAAGTACGGCGCGGACACGTCGCGCTTCTACGTGATGCAGGCGAACCCGCCGACGGACACGATGATCTGGTCCGATCAGAGCGTGGCCGGTTCTTTCAAGTTCCTGCGCGGACTCTGGGCGCTGGTGTACGAGCAGGTGACGCCTGGAATCGTCGCGCGCTATCACGAAGGCGAGCTCACCTCGGAGCTCAAGGCGTTGCGCCTCAAGCTCCACAGGACGATCGAGAAAGTCGGCGACGACTACGGCCGGCGCCTGCAGTTCAACACCGCCATCGCCGCCGTGCGGGAGATGCTGAATCTCTTCGAGACGCTGAAGGAGCGCAGCCCCGTGGCGCGCGCCGTCGCGCAGGAGGTCCTCGAGGACGCGGTTCTCCTCCTCTCGCCCATCGTGCCGCACATCGCCACGGCGCTGTGGCGCGAGCTGCGCCCCGGCACCGAGCTCATCGACCAGCCGTGGCCCTCGGTGGACGCGGCGGCGCTGGTGCAGGACTCGATCGAGCTCGTGGTGCAGGTGAACGGCAAGTTGCGCGGCCACATCCACGTGAGCACGACGGCGAGCCGCGACCAGATCGCCGCGGCCGCGATGGCGCACGAAGCTGTCGTGAAGTTCGCGGCCGGGCAAACGCCGAAGAAGGTGGTCGTCGTCCCCGGCCGACTGGTGAACGTCGTTGTTTGAGCGACTCGTTTCGTTCGTCGCGATCGCAACGCTCCTCGGAGCCTGCGGTTTCCAGCTGCGCGGCGAACCCGAGGTCGGCATCAAGAAGATGTTCATCTCGTCGGTGGGTCCTTCCCAGGTGCAGGCCGATATCCGCCGCGCGCTCGCCACGGGGCCGACGCGCATCGTCGCGACCGCCGCCGAGTCCCAGGCGCACCTGCACATCCTGCAGGAGGCTCGCGATAAGACGGTCTTCACGATCACGGGCACGGGAGGCGTCTACGAGTTCCAGCTGCGCCTCATCGTGCGCTACGAGGTCCTCGTTCCGGGCCGCGAGGAGCCGTTGGTCGCGCCTACCGAGATCGAGACGCGCCGCGTCATCACCTACAGCGCGACGGCGCCGACCGCGAAGGAAGCCGAGGAGCAGCTCCTCTACAAGGACATGCAGCTCGACCTCGCACGCCAGATCCTGCGCCACGTCGCCGCGGTGAAGAGCGAGCTCTGAGCGTGAAGATCTCGACACGCCAGCTCGAGGGCCATCTCAAGAGGCAGATGGCCCCGCTCTATGCGGTGCACGGCGGCGAGCCGCTGCTCGCGCTGGAGGCTGCCGACCGCATCCGCGAGGGCGCGCGCAAGTCCGGCTGCACCGAGCGCGAGATCTTCTTCGCCGAGCCCGGCGCCGACTGGGACAAGCTCGCCGCGGGCTCGGCCAACCTGTCGCTGTTCGCCTCGCGCCGCCTGGTGGAGCTGCGCATTCCCACGGGAAAGCCGGGCACGGAAGGCGCGCGCGCGATCGAGGGGTGGTGCGCGAAGCTGCCGGCCGATGCCGTGAGCCTCGTCCTGCTGCCCGAGCTCGATTGGCAGCAGCTCAAGTCGAAGTGGTTCGAGGCGATCGATCGCGCGGGCGTCGTGGTCGAGGCGAAGCCCGTCACGCGAGACGAGCTTCCCGATTGGCTCGCCGAGCGGCTCGCGCGCCAGGGACAGCGCGCCTCGGTGGAGACGCTCGAATGGCTCGCCGAGCGCGTCGAGGGAAACCTCCTCGCGGCCAGGCAGGAAGTCGAGAAGCTCGCGCTGCTGCTGCCCGCAGGCGAGATCACGCTCGCCGCGATCCGCGAATCGGTGACCGACGTCTCGCGCTTCGAGCGCGACACGTTGATCGACGCGATCCACGCCAACGATCCCTCGCGCGTGGTGCGCGCGGTGGCCTCGCTCGAAGCCGAGGGCGAGCCGCTTCCCCTCCTGCTGTGGACGCTCGCCGAGGAGCTGCGCCTCCTGATGGCGATCTCCGCAGGGCAGCGCCCGCGCCGCTTCCTTCCGCCCGAGCGCGTGGAGCGCCTGAACAAGACCGCCGGCAAGCATTCGCAGGCGAGCTTCGACCGCGAACTCTTGCGGGCCCATCGGATCGACCGCATGATTAAAGGCGTCGAGACCGGCGATCCGTGGGACAGCATCGTGGAGCTGGCGCTGGGAATCTCGGGAAGGGCGGTGCTCATCGATGAAGCCGCATGAACTCCGGGCCGCGCAGGCGCCCGGAATGACGGGACGCAACGCATGCCGAACGAACTGAACGCTCCCGCGGACGTCCACGCCGTGGTGCACGCCATGGGCGCGGCGGCGCGCGCGGCGAGCCGCGAGCTCGCAAGAGCGCCGACGGCCGCGAAGAACCGCGCGCTCGAGGCCGCCGCCGAGGCGCTCGTCGACCGCGAGAAGACGATCCTCGCCGCGAACGCGCGGGACGTGAAGGCCGCGCGCTCCGAGGGCCACGATGACGCCTTCATCGACCGGCTCACGTTGACCGGCAAGGCGATCGGCGCGATGGCCGAGGGCCTGCGCGAGATCGCGAAGCTTCCGGATCCCGTGGGAGAGGTGGCGAACCTCGCCTATCGCCCGTCGGGAATCCAGGTCGGGCGCATGCGCGTGCCGCTCGGCGTGATCGCGATCATCTACGAGTCGCGTCCGAACGTGACGGCGGACGCCGGGGGCCTGTGCCTCAAGTCGGGAAACGCGTGCATCCTGCGCGGCGGGAGCGAAGCGCTCAACTCCAACCAGGCGATCGCCGCGTGCCTCGCGCACGGGCTGAAGGCCGCCGGGCTTCCCGAGAGCGCTATCCAGCTCGTCGACACGCCCGATCGCGCGGTGGTCGGCGAGCTCGTGGTGCTCGAGCAGTTCATCGACGCGATCGTGCCGCGCGGAGGCAAGGGGCTCATCGAGCGCATCGCGAAGGAGGCCCGCGTCCCGGTGATCAAGCACCTCGACGGCATCTGCCACGTGTACATCGACGATCGCGCCGACGCCGCGAAGGCCGTCGCCATCGCCGACAACGCGAAGACGCAGCGCTACGGCACGTGCAACACGATGGAGACGCTCCTCGTGGCGCAGGCCATCGCCCCGAAGGTGCTCCCGGAGATCGGCCGCATCTTCGCCCAGAAGAAGGTCGAGATGCGCTGCTGCCCGGAATCCCGCGAGATCCTCAGGAAGGCGGGCGTGAAGGGCGCCAAGGCCGCCACCGAGGAGGACTTCCGTACCGAATATCTCGCGCCGGTCGTCTCGATCAAGATGCTGCCGGGGATCGACGAGGCCATCGCGCACATCGCCGAGTACGGCTCGCAGCACACCGATGCCATCGTGACCGAAGACCTGGCGCGCGCGCAGCGCTTCCTGCGCGAGGTCGACTCGAGCTCGGTCATGGTGAACGCCTCGACGCGCCTCGCCGACGGCTACGAGTACGGCCTGGGCGCGGAGATCGGGATCTCCACCAACAAGCTGCACGCGCGCGGGCCGGTGGGCCTCGAAGGCCTCACCTCGCAGAAGTGGATCGTGCTGGGCGACGGGCACCTCCGTCACTGATTTGGCCGCGACCGGACTCTTCGGCGGCACCTTCGATCCGGTTCATTTCGGACACCTGCGCCTCGCGACGGAGCTCGCCGAAGCGTTCCATCTCGAGAAGGTGATCTTCATCCCCGCGGGCCTGCCGTACCACCGCGGCCGCGATGCGCACGCGACGAGCGAGGAGCGCCTCACGATGCTGAAGCTCGCCACGGCGCGCGACGCGCGCTTCGACGTCGACGACCGCGAGCTGAGGCGCGGCGGAAATTCCTACACGTACGACACGCTCGCCGAAATCCGCGCGGAGCGCGGCCCCGGCGAGCCCCTCGTGTTCCTGATCGGCACCGACTCCTTCGCGACGATCGACACGTGGCACCGCTGGACTGAACTTTTTGACCTCGCGCATTTCGCGGTCGCGGTGCGCGGCGACGACCAGAACTGGCTCGCGAAGGGGCCCGGGATCTTCCCGAGGGAGGCGTGGCCGCGCCTCACCCTCAATCCGCGCGACCTCCAGGCCGCGCCCGCGGGAAAGGTGATGACCTTCGCGATGACGCCGCTCGCCATCTCCTCCACGGCGATGCGCGCGCTCGCGGCCGAGGCGGGCTCGCTTCGCTACCTCACTCCCGACCCGGTGGTGGAGTTCATCCGCTCCCGCAACCTGTACGCGCCGGCACGCGACCTGCGCGAAGCCGCCAACCCCGCGACCTCACGATGAAGAAGCTCACGACGCTCGCCAAGAAGAAACTCGTCATCGCCGCCCTCGAGGACATCAAGGCCCACGACATCCAGGCAATCGACGTGCGCCGCGTCACGGCCATGTTCGACTGGATCGTGGTCGCGAGCGCCGAGTCGGCGCGCCAGACCAAATCCCTGTCGCGCCACGTGCGCGACCGCCTCAGGGAATCGGGCGCGTCGATCATCGGAACCGAGGGCGAGGAATCCGGCGAATGGGTTCTCGTCGACGCGGGCGACATCGTGGCGCACGTGATGCAGCCGGCGGTGCGCGAGTACTACAACCTCGAGGAGCTGTGGGGCGAGGGCAAGTTCGACAAGGTGGTGAATTCCACGAAGCCCGTGAAGACGGTGCGCCGCAAGAAGGCCGCGGCTCCGCGCGAGGCACGCAAGACTCGCAAGGCATCGAGCTCGCGGCGCGGGGCTTGAGCTGCGATGCGCATCTCGATCCTGTCGGTGGGCCACAAGATGCCGGCATGGATCCAGGATGGATTCCAGGAGTACGCGCGGCGCATGCCGCCGGAGATCCGCGTGGAGCTGGTCGAGCTGAAGCCCGAGGAACGCGGGCCGGGACGCGCGGCCGCGAAGGCGATGGACGATGAAGGGGTGCGCATCCTCGCCGCGGTGCCCGACGGCGCGTCGCTTCTCGCCCTCGACGAGCGCGGCAAGGCCATGTCGACCCAGGGGCTCTCGGTGATGCTCGCCGAGTGGATGCGCGACGGCAGCCATCCGGCATTCGCGATCGGCGGCGCCGACGGGCTCTCGCCGCAGGTGAAGGAGCGCGCGCAAAAGCTCGTGTCGCTGTCGGCGCTCACGCTTCCCCACGGCCTGGTGCGCGTGGTCCTCGCCGAGCAGATCTATCGCGCCTGGACCATTCTCGCGCGCCATCCCTATCATCGCGAATGAGCGCCCCGCCCGCGCCATCCGAAATCGTCTTCCTGCCGGGCTTCGACGGCGTCGCGGAGTTGCGTGAGCCGTTCGTGACGGCGCTCGACGCGCTGCATCCGGCGCGCGCGCTCGGATATCCGAACCGTCCCCTCGAAACGCTGGACGGCTACGTGCGCTTCGCCGCCTCGCAGCTCGCGCCGGCATCGCGCGCGGTGCTGGTCGCGGAGTCCTTCTCGGGCCTGGTCGCCGCGCGGTGGGCCGCGCAGGATCCGCGCATCGCGGCATTGGTATTGTGCGGAGCGTTCGCGCGCAGTCCCGTTCCGTGGGCGGCGATCGGCGCCTGGATGCCCGGCATGGCGCAGTTCCTCGGCGCGAGCTTCCTCAGCCCGATGGCCTTCGGCTTGCGCGACGCCGCGCGCGGCCGCTGGTCCGGCGCGCTCGCCGCCGCGCTGCGCTCGATGCGCCGGGACGTGATCGCGGAGCGCCTGCACATCATCGCCAGCGAGGACGTGAGCCGCGACCTCGCGGGGCTTCGCATTCCCGTCGCGATCGCCCACTTCGACGACGACCTCGTGATCGGCGCGGCGGCCCGCGGGCAGCTCGAGTCGGCCTGCCGCAATCCCGGGATCGTGCGCGTGCCCGGGCCCCATTTCGCGATCGAGACGCGGCCGCGCGAAAGCGCCGCGGCTCTCCTGCCCACGCTCGCGGCCTTCTTCGCGACTCCCGCATCCCGCGCGGGGACGCGATGATCTATCTCGCCTCGCGCAGCCCCCGGCGCCGCGAGCTCCTCGCGCAGATCGGCGTGAAGTTCGAGCCGCTGCTGTTCCGCGAAGGCCCGCGCCAGGACGCCGACACCGACGAGGCGGTTCGTTCCGGCGAGCAGCCCGGCGACTACGTGCGGCGCGTGACGCACCTCAAGGCCGAGGCCGCGTGGCAGCGCGTCGTGATGCGCCGCGGATTGCAGAGAAAGCCGGTGCTCTCGGCCGACACCACCGTCGCCCTCGCGGGCGAGATCCTCGGCAAGCCCGTCGATCGTCCCGACGCGGAGCGCATCCTGCGCATCCTCTCGGGAACGCAGCACCGCGTCCTCACCGCCGTCAGCGTGGCCTTCGAGGAGCGCCGCGAGATCGCCGTGAGCGAGTCCCTCGTCACCTTCGCGGCGCTCGACGACGCGCGCATCGCCGCGTACGTGCAATCGGGCGAGCCCTTCGACAAGGCGGGCGCCTATGGCATCCAGGGGCGCGCCGGCGCCTTCGTCGAGCGCATCGAGGGCAGCTACTCGGGGGTGATGGGCCTGCCGCTGTACGAAACCGCCGAGCTCCTCCGCAAATTCGGAATTGTCGTACCCTAGGGTACCTAAAGCTTTGAATCCGCCGATAAACGCAGATGAACGCCGAAGAGACCCCGAGTTGATTTTTCGTTCCCCGCTCCGAAACCCATTCCGGGCACGAGGCACGCGAAGGCCCTAGGGTTCTACGGCGTTCATCGGCGTTTATCGGCGGATCACGGTTTAACGAAATCGTGAGCCGCGATGAATGAACAGATCCTGATCAACGTCACGCCGCAGGAAACGCGTGTGGCCGTCACCGAGCAGGGCGCGGTGCAGGAGCTGCACATCGAGCGCGACTCGAGCCGCGGGCTCGTCGGCAACATCTATCTCGGCCGGGTGTGCCGCGTGCTCCCCGGAATGCAGTCCGCCTTCGTCGAGATCGGCCTCGCCCGCGCTGCGTTCCTCCACGTCGCCGACATCTGGATGGCCAAGAACGCCGCGGGCGAGATCCGGCCCATCGAGAAGATCCTCTCCGAAGGCCAGACGCTCCTCGTTCAAGTGGTGAAGGATCCCATCGGCAGCAAGGGTGCGCGCCTCTCGACCCAGGTGTCGATCGCCGGGCGGCTGCTCGTGTACCTGCCGCAGGACCCGCACATCGGCATCTCGCAGCGCATCGAGGACGAGGCCGAGCGCGAGAATCTTCGCGAGAAGCTGCACGCGCTGATCCCCTCCGGGGAAACGGGCGGCTTCATCGTGCGCACCGTCGCGGAGGCCGCCTCGCAGAACGAGCTCGCCGCCGACGTCGAGTACCTCATCACGCTCTGGAAGCAGATCCAGCTCGCGGCGCAGAGCGCGGCGCCCCAGGAGCTCCTCTACCAGGACCTGTCGCTCGCCACGCGCGTGCTGCGCGACCTCGTCGGCGATTCGACCGAGCGCATCATCGTCGACTCGCGCGAGACCTTCGGCAAGGTGCAGGAATTCGCCGCGCGCTACACGCCCCAGGCGCTGCCGATCCTCGAGCACTACAGCGGCGAGCGGCCGCTCTTCGACCTCTTCGGCGTGGAGGAGGAGATCGAGCGGGCGCTCGCGCGGCGCGTCGACCTCAAGAGCGGCGGCTACGTGATCATCGACCAGACCGAGGCGCTCACCACCGTCGACGTCAACACCGGCGGCTTCGTCTCGGGGCGCTCCTTCGACGACACCATCTTCAAGACGAACCTCGAGGCGGCGCTGTCGATCGCGCGCCAGCTGCGGTTGCGCAACCTCGGCGGGATCATCATCGTCGACTTCATCGACATGGACACCCAGGAGCACCGCGACGCCGTGCTCGCCGAGCTGCGCAAGGCGCTTTCGCGCGACCGCACGCGCGTCACGGTGAACGGCTTCTCGCAGCTGGGGCTGGTCGAGATGACCCGCAAGCGCACGCGCGAATCGCTCGCGCACGTGCTGTGCGAGCCGTGCCCGGTCTGCCTGGGCCGCGGCGAGCTGAAGGCGCCGCAGACGATCTGCTACGAGATCCTGCGCGAGATCCTGCGCACCGAGCGCCAGTTCAACGCCAAGGAATACCGCATCCTCGCCTCGCAGAAAGTGATCGACCTCTTCCTCGACGAGGAGTCGGCGAGCCTCACGCAGCTCGGGGACTTCATCAAGAAGCCCATCTCGATGCAGGTCGAGACCGCCTACATGCAGGAACAGTACGACGTGATCCTGGTGTGACTACTTC
>JADGRS010000153.1 GCA_017880705.1 Burkholderiales bacterium | reverse complement strand
GGCGACCGCGAGCGAGCCGTTGCCGTGGTCGTTGGCCGCGAGGATGCCGCCCGCGAGGTCGGCGTTCACCGGGCGCGACAGGAGGAAGCCCTGGCCGAACTCGCAGCCGAGCTCCTGCAGGAGCGTGAGCTGCGCGCGCGTCTCGATGCCTTCCGCGTAGACCTGCTTCGAAAGCGCCTGGCCGAGCTTGAAGATCGCGCGGACGATCTCGCTGCCCTCGCCCTCGCGGGTCATCTTGTCGATGAACGAGCGGTCGACCTTGAGCGCGTCGATCGGCAGAGTGGCGAGGTACGAGAGCGACGAGTAGCCGGTGCCGAAGTCGTCGATGGACAGCTGCACGCCCATCTGGCGCAGCGCCATGAGCGTGGAGATGGCGTTCTCGATGCCGTTCATGAGGACGCTCTCGGTCACCTCGAGCGTGAGCTGCTCGGGGCGCATCTCGCCGGCCTGCAGCGAGCGCGCGACGTGCGCGATGAAGTCGGGATGGGTCAGCTGCAGGCTGGAGACGTTCACGCTCATCCGCAGCACGGAGCTGTCGCGGATCGCGCGCCAGTCGCGCATCTGGCGGCACGCTTCCGAAAGGACCCAGTTGCCGAGCGGCACGATGAGACCGGTCTCCTCGGCGACGGGGATGAACATCGACGGCTCGAGAAGGCCGCGCTCGGGATGATTCCAGCGCGCGAGCGCCTCGAAGCCCACGAGCTTCTGGTCGCGCAGGGTGCAGATCGGCTGGTAGTCGAGGAAGATCTGGCCGCCGCCGAGGGCCTTGCGAAGCTCGTTCTCGAGCGTCAGCTGCGCGGAGACGTGCGCGTGCAGGCTCGAGTCGAACAGCGCGTACTGCGCCTTCCCCTTGGACTTCGCCTTGTACATCGCGATGTCGGCGTCGCGCACGATCTGGTCGGAGGTCTGGTAGTTGTTGGTGCTGAAGGTGATGCCGATGCTCGCGCTGATGGCGACTTCCATCGTCCCCAGGAGGATCGGCTTCTGCAGCTCCTTGTGGATGCGCTCGGCGAGGTCGACCGCGTCGCGCTGCCGGTCGAGGTCCTCCACGAGGATCGCGAACTCGTCGCCGCCCAGCCGCGCGAGGACGTCGGTGTCGCGCAGCATCGTCTTCAGGCGCTGGGCCACGTTCACGAGCAGCTCGTCGCCCGCCTTGTGGCCGAGGGAGTCGTTCACCATCTTGAAGCGGTCGAAGTCGAGGTACATCACCGCGAAGCGCTGCTCGGGATGGCGCTGGACGCGCGCTATGGCGCGGTTCAGCTGCTCGTCGAAATGCACGCGGTTGGAGAGCTGCGTGAGGTTGTCGTGGTAGGCGTTGTGGTAGAGCTCCGCCTCGGCACGGCGCCGGGCGCTCACGTCCTGCGCCTGGACGATCAGGTTGTGGGTGCGGAACTGCCAGTCGCGGGCGAGGGAGATGTTGAGCGACATCCAGACGTCGGAGCCGTCGCGATGCAGGCCGCGGACCTCGGTGTGCACGCTCGACAGCTCGCCCTTCACGAGCTTGTCGACTGGCCCCTGCAGCGCGCCGATGTCCTCGTGGTTCACCAGCTGCGCGAGGCTCGATGCGAGGAGCTCCGTGGTGTTTCGTCCCAGCATCTCGCAGAACGCCTTGTTCGCCTGGATGAACTTGCCGTCGGTGGAGACGAGGGCCATGCCGATCGCCGCGTGCGTGAACGCGCTGTGGAAGCGGCTCTCGCTCTCCTTCAGCTCTTCCACGTGGCGCTCGCCGGATTCCTTGTGCTGGAAATAGAAATGCAGCGACGAGATGAACATCACGATCAGCGGCACCGCGATGAGGAGCGCGGGGAGGCCGAAGTGGTCGAAGCTGAAGAAGAGGACGGAGGCGATCGAGGCGCCGGTCGCGTAGGCGAGGCCGATCCAGGCCATGTCGCCCAGCCACCTCTTCGGCGCCATCGGGGCGCCGCGCTTGAGGGCGATGAGCCCCGAGGTGAGGAGCGTATTGGCGATCCAGTAGAGGACCGCGAAGGCCATGACCGCGACCAGGAGCGCGGCGCTGTTGAAGCCGGCCTTTGCGATGAGCGCGCGCGCGACCTCGAAGACCGATCCGCACACCAGCATCGCGAGCGAGGCCATGGCGGGAGTGCCGATGCGGCTGGTCCAGCGCTTCGAGGTCCGCCACGAGGCGACGATGCCCTCGACCGCGGCGGCAAGCACCGCGGCGGGCGCGCCGTACACGAGGAGCACGAGGAAGATGAAGATCTCGCCGCCGGCGATCGACGTCTTGGACCCGGGGATTTGTACCGGGAAGAATCCCACGATCGCGGCAACCAGCGCGCCCGCCAGGACCTGGAGCAGCTGCACGCCTTCGAGCTGGCCGACCCGGGAGATGGCGTATATCAGGGCCCAGACGCCGAGGAACACCACCGTCCACCAATACCTGCGAGCGGCTGGGCTGTAGTCCTGCATGTCGATGAGTTGCATGAGACGGCCTCGATCGTTGTGGGCGGTTAGCGGTTGCGGATCATTCACCGGGCATCGGGCCGTATTCGGAGAGCACGACGCCCTCGGAGAGCACGATGCCCTCGGAGAGCACGATGCCCTCGGAGAGCACGATGCCCTCGGAGAGCACGATGCCCTCGGAGAGCACGATCCCCTCGGAGAGCACGATCCCCTCGGAGAGCACGATCCCCTCGGAGAGCACGATGCCCTGCCCGGTGAGGGAGCCGATGTTGCCGCTCAGAGTGAATACGCCAGTGCCGGCGGCAAGGCTGCTTTGGCCCAGCGCCTCGGTGAGCGATATCACTCCGGGGCTCATGAGCGGGCCTGAGGGCAGGGGCGCGTTGGGATCGATGTTGGCCACCTGGGGTCCGACCCACGTGAGACGCGGGTCATACGCCGCCTGGTATTCGGTGAAGAGGTCGTCGCCCGTCATCACGTAGCGGCCGCCCATATAAACGAAGCGGCTCCAGTTCGCGATGTGCCCGTCGATGACGGAGTAGGGAGGCGGCATGGTGCTGCCGGAAGCCAGCATCGAGCTGCCGACGGCGATCGAGCCCGCGGCGATTTGCGCCGACAGGTTGGTGGAAAGCGCGGTCGTGATCGCCAGTGCGCCGGGGACGTCCACGAGGCCCGCGCCTTGTTGCAGCAGGTTGGAGCTCAGCAGCGGCTCGGCTGTGTACTGCAGGATCGCCTTGACGAGGGGCGGCGTGAGGCCGGGGTTGGCCTGCAACATCAGCGCCACCGTTCCGGTGACGACCGGAGTCGCGAACGAGGTCCCGCTCGCCTGCATCAGGCCCTTGCCCGTGGTGCTGCTCTGGATCACCAGCTGCGGAAATGCGGTCGCCAGCAGGCTTTGCGCCGAGCCGGCCAGGTTGGTCGAAATGCCGCCGATCACGCGGTTGCCCGGGGCCACGAGGTCGGGCTTGAGCACGTTGTCGTGCTGGGTTGCGCCAAGCGCGTCCACGTAGGTGCCGCGCGTCGGCCCGCGGCCGCTGAAGAGGTTGACCGTGTCGTTGACGCGCAAGGCCGTGTCGTGGGTGTTGGCAGAGCCCACCGTGATCACGGAGGGCTCGTTGCCCGGAGCGGAGATCGTGCCGTAGTACTGCAGCCCATCCGGGCCGGTGCCGTAGTTCCCCGAGGCCACGATCACCGTGATGCCCGCGGCGACGGCATTGCGAACGGCGGCGCACAGCGGGTCGGTCAGGTAGGAGTCGGTGGAGCTGGTCCCGAGGCTGATGTTGAGGATGCGGATATTGTTCGCCGCGGCGTTGGCCACGACCCAGTCGATTCCCGCGATCGTCGTGGCGAGGTCGCCCAGGCCGCCGTCGTTGAGGACGCGAACGTCGATGATCGATGCGCCCGGCGCTACACCGGTCGTGTCCATCGAGGCGGGAACCGAGCGTCCGGCCGCCACCGACGCGACGAGCGTGCCGTGGCCGTAGGGGTCCTGGTACGTGGAACCGCTGCTGTCGACGGGCGTGTCGAGGGTCGCCTGCGGCGAGGTGAAGTCGACGCTGCGCTTGATTCGCGAGGTGCCGTCGTTGGCGAGGAAGGCTCCGTGCGCGGACATGATTCCGGAATCGAGGAAGGCGATGCCGACCCCGGTGCCGTCCAGCAAGCTGGATCCGCCGCCGAGTCCGCGCACGCCGTCGGCGCCCGTGAGCGCCTCCATGGTGCTGATCATGTGTGTGACCGTGCGGTTGGGGGCGATGCGCCAGACATCGGATCGCTGCGCGAGAGCGTTGACGCTGGCCGCCGGCAGGGTCACCGACACGCCGCTGACGGAGCGGAACTTGCGATTGACGGTTCCGCCTGCGGCGACGATTGCGCGACGCAGGTCCTTGAGGTCGGCATCGCTCCTGCCGTTGGCGAGGATCAGCACGCTCAGCTGCTTGCCACGCGAGGAGGGCTTGACCCAT
This sequence comes from Burkholderiales bacterium, assembly GCA_017880705.1. Classification (GTDB taxonomy): domain Bacteria; phylum Pseudomonadota; class Gammaproteobacteria; order Burkholderiales; family Usitatibacteraceae; genus Usitatibacter. The sequence continues at coordinate 2,881 of JADGRS010000153.1, read as the reverse complement.
TTCTCTTTGCCGTTGCCGCGTCCGTTGAGCACAGCGGCGAGATCGTCGGAGATCTTGTTCCGGCCGTTGTCGGCGCGGTTCGGGATCTTGGCGAGGAATCTGCTGCCGTTGACCCCGTTGACGGTGACCCCGTTGACGGTGACCCCGTTGAAGGTGACCCCGCCTGCGGTGACCCCGCGCGCGGTGACCCCGTTCCCGCTGACCCCGCTGCCGGAGAAGCCGCTCTGCGCGAGAGCTGCGCTCGCCACGAGCAGCAGTGCCGCGGAGACGAGGGAGGCGCCGAAGCGCCCGAGGATGCTCTTCATGTTGAGACGCCGTTTCGAATTCGTTGTGACGGTCATGATGATCTCCGGTGCGCTGTGAACTGCTGCACACATCGGCCCGACTTTATTCCGGCCTCCTGAAATGCCCTGTGAGATTTCGCACACTCGCGGATTACAGCCGTAGCGGCGTTACAGCCGTAAGAATCGCCGTCCCGCACTCCATTCGCGCTTCAGGCTCATGTGGCGAGCCAGCCGGCGGCTATCATCTGGCTCATGCATGACTCCCCGCGGAAGGACCTCCCAAGGCTCGAAAAAGGCGAGTTGCTTGAACGGCTTGCACGAGGCCACGACGCTGGCATCACCGTGGTCACGCCCAACCGCCGGCTCGCCCAGGCCCTGCAGTCGGAGTTCTCCGGGTTCCAGGCCGCACGCGGCCTTCGCGCGTGGGAGACGGCCGCGATCCTGCCCTTCGATGCCTTCGTGCAGCAGTTGTGGGAGGACGCGCTCTATTCGGATCTCGCGGCGCAGGTGCCCCTGCTGCTATCGGGCGCGCAGGAGCAGGCGCTGTGGGAGGAGGCTATCCACGGCGCCCGCCGCGCGCTTCCTGAATACTCTGCCGCGCCTGCCGCGGCGCAATGCCGGCAGGCCTGGGAGCTCGCCCATCGGTGGCGCCTTCCGCCCGACCGGTCCGGCATGCCCGATGAGGATGCGCGTGCATTCCACGATTGGTCGTCGCGCTACGCACGCGTCACACGCGACAAGTGCCAGACCGATTCCGCGCGGCTGCCCGATGTGGTGATGCCGCACCTCGGCCACGCGGCGCTGCGCAAGCCCGCGTTGCTGGTCCTCTTCGGCATGGACATCGTCACGCCACAGATGCGCGATTTCATCGACGCCCTGGAGGCGCAGGGATGCGAGATCGTGCGATCACTCTCTCCCGCGCGCCAGGCGGACGTGAAGCGTGTCGAGCTCGCCGACGCGAAGGAAGAGATCGAGGCCGCGGCGCATTGGGCACGGTCGCGGCTGGAATCGACCTTCTCCCAAGAGAGACGCAGAATCGGGGTGGTCGTCCCCGATCTCGAAACTTCGCGCGCGCGCGTGCAGCGCATCTTCGCGAACGTGATGCGTCCCGATCATCTCGTGGCGGGCGAGGCGGCGGCGCTTCCTTTCAACATCTCGCTGGGACGCGCGCTCGCCCAGCACCCGATGATCGCCGACGCGCTGCTCGTCATCGACCTCACCGAGCACGAGGCCGCGTTCGAAGCCGCGAGCCGCGTGATCCGCTCGCCCTTCGTCGCGGGAGCCGAGGCGGAGATGGTGCCGCGCGCCCGCCTCGATGCGTGGCTGCGCAGGAATTGCCCGCCGAACGTTTCGCTCGACTCGCTCTCGAGGCTCGCCGAGGCGCCGGGCGCTCCACGCGCGCCGCTACTCCTCGAATGGATGAGGCGCCTCGCGAAGTTCCGCAAGGCGAGCCTCTTCGGCAATCACCTCGCATCCGAATGGGCGCGCGCGTTCTCGGAGGCGCTGCGCATCGCGGGCTTCCCCGGCGAGCGCAGCCTCGATTCCGCGGAGCACCAGACGCTCGACAAGTGGCACGAGCTCCTCGCCGAGCTCGCGACCCTCGAGCGCGTCGCCGCCAGGATGGGGTTCCAGGCGGCGCGCGAGCGGCTGCGCACCATGGCGCGCGACACCGTCTTCCAGCCGGAATCCCGCGACGTCCCGATCCAGGTGATGGGAATCCTCGAATCGGCAGGCCAGGAATTCGACCATCTCTGGGTGATGGGGCTCACCGACGAGGCGTGGCCGCTTCCGGCGCGGCCCGATCCCTTCATCCCGGTGCGCGCGCAACGCGCGGCCGGCATTCCGCAAGCCGATCCGGTCACGTCACTGGAGCTCGATCGGCGCATCACGGAAGGCTGGCTCGGGTGCGCGGGCGAGGTCGTGGTGAGCCACCCGCGCATGAAGAAGGAGAGCGAGCTCGCCCCGAGCCCGCTCATCGCCGCCATCGCGCTCTCATCGGTGGAAGAGCTCGCGGTGGAGCGTCACGCGACGCTGCGCGATCGCATCCGTGCCGCGGCGGTCATGGTAGAGGTGCAGGACGCGCAAGCGCCGGCCGTGATGGAGGCGACGCAGCCCGGCGGCACCGGGCTCTTCAAGGACCAGGCGGCCTGTCCATTCCGCGCGTTCGCCGTCCGGCGCCTGCAGTCGGAGCCGCTCGAGAAGCCGCGCGCCGGCCTCGACCCTCGCGATCGCGGCACGCTGGTCCACGAGATGATGCGGGCCGTCTGGACCGAGCTGGGCACTCACGAGAAGCTCGTCGAAACGAGCGAAGCCGCTCTCGACAGGATCCTCGACGACTGCGCCGACCGGGCCATCACCGTCATCCGCCGCAAGCGCTCCGAGGCGTTGACCGGGCGCTATGCGGCGCTCGAGCGCAAGCGGCTCGTAAGCCTTGCGCGCGAATGGCTCGAGGAGGATCGGCGCCGCGCGCCCTTCGACGTGGTGGCCCTCGAGGAGAAGCATCCCGTGACTTTCGGCGGCATCACCGTGAACGCGAAGCTCGATCGCATGGATCAGCTCGCCGCGGGACGCGCGATCATCGACTACAAGACCGGCGT
>JADGRS010000152.1 GCA_017880705.1 Burkholderiales bacterium | reverse complement strand
ACACGATCATAGCGGCCGGGGCCGGCGGCGGCGCCTTGTGGCGCTTCCATCCCCAGATCGCGAACACGACGACCGCCACCGGGATGGCGTACTTGAGCGCCGAGGGCCAGAAGCCGCGCCCGCTCCCGCTCGAATCATCGGCGGCGATGGCTCTCGAAGGCCGCATCGCCGCCGCCGGCGCGAGCGACTCGTCGTATTCGGCCCGACGCTCGGGGCTGGCGAGAGTCTGGTAGGCGTCGCGCAGCGATTCGATCGCCTCGGGAAGGACGTCGGGCTCCACCTTCATCGCGGCGAGCTTGTCGCGGAACGCCGAGGCGATGTCCACGGAAGACGCGTCGCGATCGACGCCGAGCACGTCGTAGTGAGTCCTGCGTACCGCCATGTCGTCCCTTCAGTCGCCGCGTATCTGGTTCGAGCCCAGCCGCGGCGCGGCCAGGCGTTGTTCCGCATTCGCTTGCGTGATCGTGGCGCCGGGGGCCGCGCTCGGCGGCAGCCGGAACCGGCGCACCAGTTCCGCGAGGCGCCGCACCTCTTCGCGCAGGTGGCTCGCGCGATCCGTCCACGATCCCACCATGCGCGTGTTGTTCTGCGTGAGCTCGTCGAGCTCGCCGATGGTGCGCGACAGCTGGTCGATCTCCCGGTTCTGGCGGCTCGCCGCGCCCGACACGTCGCCGATCATCGCGGAGACCTGCTCGATCGAGCCTCCCACGTGCAGGATCTTCTCGCTCGCGCCCGCCGCGCTGCGGGCGCCCTTCTTCACGTCCGTGACCGACGTCCCTATGAGGCCGCGGATTTCCCCGGCGGCGCGCGACGAGCGCTGCGCGAGGGCCCGCACCTCGGCCGCGACGACCGCGAAACCGCGGCCATGCTCGCCCGCCCGGGCCGCTTCCACCGCGGCGTTGAGGGCGAGGAGGTTGGTCTGGAACGCGATGGCATCGATGACCATCACGATCTCGCCGATCTTCGAGGACGCGGCGCTGAGGCCGTTCATGGTCTCGACGACCTCGCCCATGGCGACGCCTCCCTCGTGCGCGGAGCCCGTCGCCGCGCCCGCGAGCTCCACGGCACGCCGCGCCGACGCGGTCGAAGCCTCGACGGTGGAGAGGAGCTCCGTCATGGAGCGCGCCGTCTGGCGCAGGTTCGAGGCGGCGTGCACGCTGCGCTCGTTGAGCGCGCCGGCGTCCTGCGCGATCTCGTCGGCCGCCTCCGCGATGTACTGCGTGACGATATGGATGTCGCCGATGGCGGTGATCCACGCCAGGCGCGCCTTGTCCATGGCGGCGAGCAGCTGTCCGATCTCGTCGTTGCGCCGCACGCGAGGCGCGACACCGAGGTCGCCGTCGGCGAGCGCGGTGGCGACCGTCACCGCCTCCCCGACCGAGTGCAGGATGCGCCGCGTCACGACCTGCACCAGCACCGCGCCGACCAGGATCGCGAGCACTCCGGCGAGACCGCCGAGCCAAAGCGTGCGCTCCTGCTGCGTGAGGGCCTCGGACATGAGGCGCTTCGACTCGTCGTCGGCGACCTGCGTGAGATCGTCGAGGTTCTTGTGCATGGAGGCGGTGAGGGGCTGCACTTCGCGCTCGAGGCGCCCGACGGTCACCATCTTGGTCTCGTCGGTGTGCTCGCTCTGGATCGCCTCGAGGAGCGTGGCGAGCTGCGCGAGGCTCCGGCTCAGGCCCGTGAGCGCATCGCGCGAGTGGGGCATCACGGCGCCCGCGCGATCGACGGCCTCGAGGCACGCGGCCTTGCCTTCCTGGTACTGGCGGCCCTGGGAGCTGCGCCGTGTGAGGGTCCACGCGACCGCCTTGAACGTCAACGCCTCGCAGTTCGTGCGAATCTTGCCGAGCGCGTCGCGCTGGACCTGGGCGAAGCGCACCTGGTCGAACGTGAGGCGGCTCTGCCAGTCCTGCACCAGCAGCATCGCCATGTTGAGCGCGACCAGCACCACCAAGCCGATGGGCAGCAACCGCAACAGGCGTTGCAGGCTCATCGGCTTCTATTTGACGGGGATTTCAGCCACCAGTGCGCCGCCGAAACCGCCTTCGGTCTGCTTGAGCCCGTTCTGGGCATGGCACGCCACGCACGCGGGGGCGAGCTTCATCGGGTAGTAGCCCATGACGGTGTTGCCGGTGCGCTTCACCACGGGATCGAGACTGCCTCCCGCCATGAGCCCCTGCACGTCGGCGGCGAGGGGCGAGCCCTTCATCACCTTCTGCACGGCCCAGTCGCCGTTGATGAGCTCGCTGTCCCGGTTGGTGGCATAGCCCTGGATCTTGCCGCGCATCAGCTGGTTGAAGTCCTTCAGCACCTGGGCGCGGAAGAACGCCGGGACGAACGCGTCCTGGCCGCCCTTGGTGAGGTTGCCCTGGAATCGCGTGACGACGGAAGTGAACGCCTGGACATAAGCGCGGCGCGCATCACCGATCACTCCCGCGGCCTTGGTGTCGAGCGCAGCACCCGCGGCTTTCTGGTAGCGAGCCTTGAACTGGCTCACGAGAGCGTCGGGAGTGACCTGCTCCTTCGGCGCCTTGCCGGCGTTGATCACGGGCTGAAGGTCGCCGATGACGCCGGTGCCTTCGGTCACGAGGAGCCTCAGCTCCTGGGCGGCCTGCTTCGCGGTGTCCTCGGACAACTGCGCGAGCGCCGGAACGCTCATCGCGGAAAAGAGGGCGACCGTGAGCGCGAAACGGAAACGATTCCCTGCGTTGGCTTGAGACATGCGCGCTCTCCCTAGATTAGCGGGACAGGCTATCACGGGGTCCGGGGACTGGTTGTGACATCCATCACAGGCCTCCGGCCGCGGGGCGGTGCTGCCGTAAGATGGAGCCATGGTCCCCTCCGGTCGAGAAGGCGCGATTGCGGCCCCGCTCGCGTGGCGCCTCGACGAGCGCCTGCGAGAAGTCCCCCTCGACGTCCACGCGTTCGCCAAGGCCGTCGATGCGATGGTGGACGAGATCGCCGCGGCGCGCTCGCAGCCCGCGCGCCTGCTCGCCATGCTCACCGAGGCCGCGCCGCTGCTGCGCATCACCGGGCGCCTCGAGGAGGCGCGCAAGACGGCGTCGGCCGCGATCGCGCTCGCGGAGCTCGTCGAGGATCCGCGCGCGGTGCTCGTGAACCAGCAGGCGCTCGCGCAATCGATGCAGCGCGAAAGGCGCTTCGATATCTCCACGCCCCTCTTCGACCAGCTCATCTCGCAGGCGCGCTCGATCCCGCTCTACGCCGATCGCCTGCACGCGGTGCTCTTCGATGCGGGGCGCAATCTCTTCGACCAGAAGCGCTACCCCGAAGCCGCGCGATTCTTTCGCGAGTCGCAGGCCCTGCGTCGCGGCGAAGGCCTCGAGGAGCTGCTCGAGGCCAGCGCGGAAGCGCTCAGGCGCACGAAGCGGGCGGCCGAGGAAGGCTGATCCTCGTCAGAGCGGCGCGATCCGCGACGGGTCCGGCCGGCGTGCGAATTCGAGAAACGCCTCGGCAAGACGATCGCTCTCGGAGATCGCCGCGCGCCAGTATTTCATGCGGCCCGCGTCATCGCCCGCGAAGCGCGCGAAATCCCCGCGGTCGGGGAGCTTGCCGTGCGGAAGCTTCGCGAGGTAGTCGCGGGACGGCGCGACGAGCACGACGTTGTCGAGCCACTCGCCGCGCGCCTGGCGCCACCGCAGCGGCTTGTCGAGCCATCCGGGCACGATGCGATCGGTGAAGTGCGGATAGAGCACGAGCCCCTTCGCTTGGTGATAGGGCAGGTGCGGGTGGTAATCGATGATGCCGCCATCCCAATAGATTCCCGAAGGCGCGCCCGGAATGCCGGTCACGCCCTCCAGCACCAGCGGAATGGACGCCGAGGCGAGCAGCGCCTCGCCGAGGTTCGCGCGATCGAGCGCCACCGCGTGCGTGCGGAACGCATCGAAGCGCTGGGTCTGGAGGAATCGTGGCGCGTCGCGAGGGTCGCGGAACACGGTACGCTCGAGGAAGCGCGCGAGATGGCGCCTGCCGACCGCGTTCGCCATCGCCGCCATGCCGAAGCCGAACGGGGTCGAGAAGCGGTTGTCGCGCGTAAGGGGCCAGCGACCGCGCACGGCGAGCACGTGCAGCCGGTAGTGGGGATGGGCGAGGATCTCGTCCTCGCGGCCCGCGAAGAGTCCCGCGAGCATGTCGCGCGCCGCTTGCGAAACGAAGCGGCGACTGGGACGGCGCGGGTAGCTCTGCCCGGTGTACGCGCGCGCGAACTCGTCGAGCGCCTTCATGCCGTCGCTGCGGCATGCGGCCGCGAATCGCCAGGCGCCGATGGAGGAGCCGATGAGGTGGCGCACGCCCGGCGCCGCCGGGAGCCACTCGCCGAAGAGCGCGCGATCGAGCCCGGCGATGCCGAGCGCCTTGGGGCCGCCCGCCGCGCCCGGAACGATCTCGACATCGGCGGCCGAGAGGCCCGCCGATTGGATGCGCGCGAGTGCGCGCTTTCCCGCACGAATGGTAAGCACCGAATTTGGCATCATGGAGTCGCTAGTTGCCCGCCCCCTTACTATCCAACAAAAAGAGACCCCGATGGCCTCCCACCTTTTTTCGCCCTTCGTCCTGCGCTCCGTCGCCTTCCACAACCGCGTCTTCGTCTCGCCGATGTGCCAGTACTCGAGCGAGGACGGCATGCCCAACGATTGGCACTTCGTCCACCTGGGAAGCCGCGCCGTGGGCGGCGCCTCGCTGGTGTTCGTCGAAGCGAGCGCCGTCACGCCGGCCGGCCGCATCACGCCGTGGGATGCCGGCATCTGGTCGGCGGCTCACGCGGAAGCGTGGAGGCGCATTGCGCAATTCCTTCGCGATCACGGCGCGGTTCCGGGGATCCAGATCGCGCACGCGGGGCGCAAGGCCTCGTGCAACAAGCCCTGGCTGGGCGGAAAATCCCTCGCGCCCGGCGAAGGCGCATGGCCAACGCTCGGGCCCAGCGCGATTCCCTTCGGCCACTATGCGACCCCTCGCGCGATGACGGTGCACGAGATCGAGCGCACCGTCGAGGACTTCCGCGCGGCCGCGGGTCACGCGCTCGCCGCCGGATTCGACGTCGTCGAGATCCACGGCGCGCACGGCTATCTCCTGCATTCGTTCGCCTCGCCCCTGTCGAATCGCCGCGAAGATCACTATGGCGGCTCGCTGGAGAATCGCATCCGCCTGGCGCTCGAGGTGGCGCGCGCGGTGCGCGAAACGTGGCCCCGGGACAAGCCCGTCTTCTATCGCATCTCCGCCACCGACTGGTACGAGGGCGGCTGGGACGTCGAGCAGTCGGTGGTCCTGTGCAAGCGCCTGAAGGAGATCGGCATCGACCTCATCGACTGCTCGAGCGGAGGCAACATCCACGACCAGAAGATCAAGCTCGGACCCGGCTACCAGGTGCCGTTCGCCGAAGCGATCCGCGCGGGCGCCGACATTCCCACGGCCGCCGTCGGACTCATCTCCGAGGCCGTGCAGGCCGAGCAGATCGTCGCGCTCGGACAGGCCGACGCGGTGTGCATGGCGCGCGCGTTCCTTCGCGATCCCTACTGGCCGCGCCATGCCGCGAGGGCGCTCGGCGTCGAGCTGCCGTGGCCCGATCAATACAGCAGGTGCGACGTGGGGCCGCTCGGGTCCCCTCGGGCATAATGGCTCCCCACGCAAGATCCCCGTGAGAAAATTGTCCAACGTCGGAGGAGCGCAGGCCCGATGATCGATCTCTATTACTGGACGACGCCCAACGGGCACAAGATCACGATGTTCCTCGAGGAATCCGGCCTCGAGTACGGGATCAAGCCCGTGAACATCGGCAAGGGCGACCAGTTCGACCCGGCGTTCCTGAAGATCTCCCCGAACAACCGCATCCCGGCGATCGTCGACCACGCGCCCGCGGGCGGAGGCAAGCCCATCAGCGTGTTCGAGTCGGGCGCGATCCTCCTCTACCTCGCCGGCAAGACGGGACAATTCATTCCGAAGGACCTGCGTGGGCAGGTGGAAACGCTCGAGTGGCTCATGTGGCAGATGGGCGGCCTGGGACCCATGGCGGGGCAGAACCACCACTTCGCCCACTACGCGCCCGAGAAACTTCCGTACGCGATCGACCGCTACGTGAAGGAGACCTCTCGGCTTTATGGCGTGTTGAACAAACGCCTCACGAGCCGCGACTTCATTGTCGGCAAGCAGTACACGATCGCCGACATGGCCGCCTATCCCTGGGTGATTCCCGACCGCCAGGGCCAGGACATCGACGATTTTCCGAATCTCAAGCGCTGGCTCGCGGCGATCCGCGCGCGCGCGGCGACCGCACGCGCCTACGCGAGGGCGAAGGAGATCAACCCGCTGCCGCGCAAGCCACACACCGACGAAGAGCGCAAGATCCTCTTCGGGCAGGACAAGTCCGTCGTCAGATAGGAAGGCGAACCCTCGCCGACGTGCCGCCGATCGGGGCCGCGCGCTTGCGCCCGCGAACGCCTACTGCTGCTTCGCCTCGTCGACCGCCGCGTTGATCTTCTTCATCACGGTGTTGTACTCCTCGATCGCCGCGTTGGCGGCGTCGCTGTTTTCCTTGGTCGCGGCCTGGCGATCGGCCACGTATTTCTTCATGCAGTCCGCGTACTTCTTCACGTCGTTGTTGAAGACCTTCGCGCGCGAGTCGGACTGCATCACGAGGCGGCCGGGATACTCGGGCTTGGGGTCGCACTGGGACTTCGGTACTTCGCTCCCCTGCGCGAACGGGGTGGTCGCGCAGGCGAGCAGCGCTGCTGCAAGGATGATCCGCTTCATGGGTGGACAGCTCCTGGGATTGATTGCGGGCGGTAGTTTACTTCAGTCGGGGACGGCCACGGTGTAGTTCAACGCGAGGCGCCCGCCGTCGGGGTAGAGGGTCTGCCCGGTCATGTACGACGCCGCGTCGCTCGCGAGGAACACCGCGACCTGCGCGATCTCATCGGGCTCGCCCATGCGGCCCATCGGCGTGCGCGAAAGGATCTTCCTCTCCGATTCACGGTTGCCGAGCACCGCGGTCTTCGCGAGCTCGGTGAGGATGGTCCCGGGGCCGATGCCGTTCACGCGGATGCCGTGCGCCGCGAGCGACAAGGCCATCACCTTGGTGAGCTGGTTGATCGCGCCCTTCGAGACCACGTAGGGAACCTGGTTGGGAATCGCGACGACCGCGTTCACGCTCGACATGTTGATGATCGCGCCGCCGCCGCCCTGCTTCACCATCTGGCGCGCCGCCGCCTGCCCGGCGAGGGAGATCCCCTTGAGGTTCACCGCGATCACGCGGTC
>JADGRS010000151.1 GCA_017880705.1 Burkholderiales bacterium | reverse complement strand
GCCGCGATGATCACGCGGCTCGGCGCCTCGCGCATGTCGTCGGTGTTGGGCTTGAAGGCGAGGCCCCAGAGCGCGAAACGCTTTCCCTTCAGGTTCTCGCCGAAGCGGCGCGCGATCTTCTCGGCGATCACGCTCTTCTGGCGCTGGTTGGCCTCCTCGACGGCCCGCACGACCTTCAGCTCGATGCCGTTCTCCTCGCCGGTGCGGATGAGCGCGGTCACGTCCTTGGGAAAGCACGAGCCGCCGTAGCCCGCGCCCGGGTAGAGGAAGTGATAGCCGATCCGCGGATCGGAGCCCATGCCTATGCGCACGTGCTCGATGTCCGCGCCGAGCCGCTCGGCGAGGAGCGCGAGCTCGTTCATGAAGGAGATGCGCGTGGCGAGCATCGCGTTGGCCGCGTACTTGGTGAGCTCCGCCGAGCGGATGTCCATCACCTGGAGGCGCTCGTGGTTGCGCTGGAACGGCCCGTAGAGCTCGCGCATCGTGGCGATCGCGTCGGGATCCTCCGCGCCGATCACGATGCGATCGGGACGCATGAAATCCTCCACCGCGGCCCCTTCCTTCAGGAACTCGGGATTGGAGACCATGGCGAAAGGGTGCGAGGCGCCGCGCGCCTTGAGAGCCGCCGCCACCGCGTCGCGCACCTTGTCCGCGGTGCCGACGGGCACCGTGGACTTGTCGACGATGACGCGCGGGCCGTCCATGTGCGCCGCGATGCTGCGCGCCGCAGCGATCACGTATTGCAGGTCCGCCGAGCCGTCCTCGCCCGGAGGCGTGCCGACCGCGATCATCTGCAGCTTCGCGTAGGCCGCGCTCTCCCGGGCATCGGTGGTGAACGCCAAACGGCCGCTCGCCACGTTGTTGCGCACGATCTCCTTCAGCCCCGGCTCGAAGATCGGGATCTCCCCGGCGCGCAGCATGCCGATCTTGCGTTCGTCGACGTCGAAGCACAGCACGTGGTTGCCGACATCCGCGAGGCAGGCCCCCGTGACGAGGCCGACATAGCCGGTTCCGATGATGCTCGCCTTCATGCAGCGGCGCCTTCCTCGATCGACGCGCGGATGGCCGCGAGCGTGGCGGCCGGATCGGCGGCCTTGGTGATGGAACGCCCGATCACGAGATAGTGGGCGCCGAGTCGCACGGCTTCCACGGGCGTCACGGTGCGTGCCTGGTCGTCGTTGTCGTCGGTCTTCAATCGAATTCCCGGCGTGACGAGGATGAAGTCTTCGCCGGCGGCCTTGCGGATGAGGGGCGCCTCCCGCGCGGAACACACGACGCCGTCCATGCCGCTCGCCCGCGCGAGGCGCGCGAGGCGCTCGACGTTGTCCATCAGCGATCCCGCGAAGCCGACCTGCGCGAGGTCCTCGTCGGCGAGGCTCGTGAGGATCGTCACGGCGATCAGGAGCGGCGGACGCGCCACGGTCTCGATCGCCTCGCGCGCGGCGCGCAGCATCGCTTCGCCCCCGCTCGCGTGCACGTTCATCATCCACACGCCGAGGCGCGCCGCGGCACGGCACGCGCCGGCGACGGTGTTGGGGATGTCGTGAAACTTCAGGTCGAGGAACACCTCGAAGCCGCGCTCCTGGAGCCGCGCCACCACCGCGGGGCCGGCGGCGACGAAGAGCTCCTTGCCGACCTTCACGCGGCAGAGCTTGCTGTCCAGGCGCGCGGCGAGCGCGAGCGCGGCCTCGGCGTCGGGAACATCGAGCGGAACGATGATGCGCTTATTGTCCAATTTGCATCCTTGCGAGATGGCGCCCGGCGCTCTCGAGCTCGGCCGTGCGGCGCGGGGCGAACGTTTCCCATCCCCCGCATGCGGGGCATTGCCAGAAGAACTGCCGCGCCTTGAAGCCGCAGTTGGCGCAAAGGTACACGGCGAGGGCCTGCGCATGGGAATGCACGAGGTCCTTCATGAGCTGCAGGTCCTGGCGCCTCTCGGGCGGGGCGCGCACCAGCTCGGCGTCGATCATGCGATCGAGCCCGACGAGCGTCGGGTTGCGCCTCACTTCGTCGCGCACCAGCCTCCACGCGGCTTCATCGCCCTCGTGCTCCGCCGTGGCCTGGTACACGACATTCAGGAGATCGAGGCCGGGGTAGCGATGCTGGAGGCCGCGAAGGAGCGCGAGTCCCTCGCCGAGACGGCCGAGCGCCTTGTAGCTTTCCACCATCCCTTCGGCGGCGAGGCCGAAGTACGCCGGATCCTGATTCTCGATCGATTTCCACGCATCGATGGCCTCGGCGTGCTTTCCGGCGCGCGCCAGCCACTCGCCGCGAAGCAGGTTTGCGCGCACGCACTTGCGGTTTCCTTCCAGGGCGCTCGCGAGGTGGCGCATCGCCTCCTCGGGGCGCCCATGGACGTGCGCGGTGCTCGCGAGCTCGCAGTAGTAGTTCGCGATCTCCTTCTGGTAGTTTCGCTTGGCGCTCACCTCGAGCTGCTTCGCGGCCGCGATCGCCTTCTCCCAATCCTTTTCCTGGATGTAGATGTCGAGGAGGTGGCGATGCACTTCGGCCGACGGATCGGATTGCGCCAGCTTCTCGAGCACGCGCTCGGCGTGGTCGAGAAGGCCCGCCTTGAAGTAATCCTGCGACAGTTCGAAGGATGCGTCCCGCCTCTGCTCCGGCGCAAGGTCCTCGCGGTTCACGAGGTCCTGGTGCATGCGGATCGCCCGATCGACTTCGCCTCGCCGGCGAAACAGGCTTCCCAGCGCGAACTGCAGCTCCACCGTTTGCGGATTCTCCTTCGCGACCTGCAGGAACGATTCGATCGCCTTGTCGGGCTGCTCGTTCAGGAGGAAGTTCAGGCCGCGGAAATACGACGAGGGCAACGCGCGTGATTCCGACAGGAGCGACTTGAGATCGACGCGCGCGGCCACCCAGCCCATCCCGAAGAAGACGGGCAGCGCGAGGAGCCACCAGAACTCAAATTCCATGCGGCGGCTCTGGAAGCGGCGGGACCGGGACCGGCTGGGGCACCGCGCCGCGGCGCAGTCGCCCGAGCTCGCGGCGCTGGCGCACCACCGTCGGCACCCACGCGAGAAGGCCGATCACCATGCCGGCGATGAAGACGGCGAGGAGGATGAAGACGAGCGGCGCCTCCCAAACCTGGCCTGGAAGGCCCTTGATGGTCACGTCCTGCGAGTTCTTCACCGCGAACCAGACGAGGATCAGAACGATGCACAGACGAATGAACCAGACGAATGCTTGCATTGGGTGAGGCGTCGCGAACCGGGCGTTATTGTAACTTGCGGGAGGCGCCCGCCGGATGGAGATCGAAAACCGCCAGCCGCGAATCGATGTCCGCCGGCTCTCCATAAAGCTTCGTGAGAGCCGCGAGGCACCGGTCGGCCTCGCGGAACGGCCTTCCATGGAACTGGTCGCGGCGCAGCAGCAGGTAGCGCGCGCCAGTGGCGAGCACCGCCTCGCGGTCGTCGAGGAATACGAAGTTGCGGAATCGGAAGCGCCCGTCCTTCGGGACCTCGCCATCGAGGGGCCCTTCCAGGCACAGGTCGTGAATCAGGCCGATGATCTCGCGCTGATGGTGCGACAAGCTCAGGAACGCGAGGTCGTTGGCCGGCGCCTCCAGCGTGAACGGCGCCTCGATGAGGGTCACGCTGTGGGGCGCCATCGCGTCGAGGCGCCGGTAGAAGAGCGGCGGCTCGTAGCCCAGGTACGCCAGTTGCGCGACGTTGTGCGCGGCGACGTAGTCGAAGTGATGATAGAGATGCCCGTACCACGGGCCGAGGGTTGCGACCTGCCGGATGGCCGGATTCACCACGAGGTAACCCGCCGCCGCGAACGCGGCAAGCGCGAGCTCGAGGCCCGGGCGGGTGCGGCGTGTCGCCTCATGCACGAGGCCGGCGAAGCCGATCGACATCCAGGCGAGGTAGATCACCTGCACCGGAAAGACGTAGCGCGCGAAGGTGTGTCCCTGCTGCGTCCACATTGCGCCGAGAAGCATCACCAGGAGCACGGGAACCGTCGCCAGCACCGCGAGGTAGGCGCCGAGCGCGGGCGCGCGGCGAATCGTCCGTAACGCGCCGAAAGCCGCCACGAGCGTCACGACCCACGTGAGCGGATCGGGCAACCCGCCCGCGAAGAGGCTGAGGGCGCGCGAGATCGTGTAGGCGTTCGCGTGATCGCCCCCGGTCTTCGCGGAGAGCGACACCCAGTCGTTCATGATCGGGGCCGCCAGCAGCGCCGCGATCGAAAGCGCCGCCGCCACGCCCAGCGCCGCGATGCGCGCCAGTCGCGGCAGCGCGGCCCTTCCGCCGCGCAGGTCGTCGAGAAAGATGAAGACCATCGCGGTCGCAGGAAACATCGCCGAGACCGGGTGCAGCCACGCGGAAAGCGCCGTGAGCGCGCAGATCGCCGCGCCGAGCTTCCACGAGCGGCGCTCGCGCCACCGCCACAGGCCCGCGAGGGTCGCCACCGCGATCAGGGTGGTAATCGCATAGGGGCGGGCGGTGCGGGAATACAGGACCAGGAAGGGCGCGCCGGAGACCAGGAATGCGCACAGCAGGGTCGCGGCGCGGCTGCGGCTCGCGGCCCAGGTCAACGCGGCAGCCGCGGGAATCAGGGCGATTCCGCAGAAGGCCTGCACGATGCGCATGTCGATCTCGTCCAGGCCCACGGTCCCGGCCATCGCCTTGTAGAGCAGCGTCAGCGGAATCGAGTGGTCCGCGTACCCAAACGAGCGGAAGATCTCGCCGTAGCCGGCGGTCAGGAGCTTGTTGATCGCGTGCCATTCGTCGTCCTGGACGATCTGGTCGCCGAGTCCGTGGAGGCGCAGCCATGTTCCCAGCGCGAGCGCGATGCCGAGACCGGCGGCGAACGCAAAAACAAACGGCGCGTCGAATTCGACGCGCCGTCCTGTTCCAGCATGTGCGGAACTCATCCTTCGTGATAGTCGACGCGCTCGCGCAGTTCCTTGCCCGCCTTGAAATGCGGGACATATTTGCGAGGCACCTGCACCTTCTCGCCGGTCTTCGGATTGCGTCCGGTTCGCGGCGGGCGGTAGTTCAAGCCGAAGCTTCCGAACCCGCGGATCTCGATGCGGTTGCCCGACGCCAGCGTGAGCGCCATCGCATCCAGCATCGTCTTCACCGCGAGCTCGGCATCCTTCGGTGCCAGCTGGCTATGCCTCGCGCTCAGCAGCTCGATGAGCTGTGACTTTGTCATGGCGCGTTTCTCCCCCCTGGAGATATTTCGATTATTCCTTGTCCTTCGAGCCCGACAGCTTCGCCTTCAGCAACGCGCCCAGGTTCGTGGTGCCGGCGCTGGCGTTGCTCTCGGACGTGTGCTTCTGCAACGCGGCCTGCTCCTCCGCCGCGTCCTTCTGCTTGATGGAAAGGTTGATCGAGCGGCTCTTGCGGTCGATGTTGATGATGACCGCCTCGACCTCGTCGCCTTCCTTGAGGTGAGTGCGGACGTCCTCGACGCGGTCGCGCGCGATCTCGGAGGCGCGAAGGTAGCCTTCGACGTCCTTCTCGAGCTCGATCAGCGCGCCCTTGGGATCGATCTGCTTCACCACCCCCCTCACGACGTTGCCCTTGTCGTGGGTGGTCACGTAGTTGCCGAACGGATCGCCCTCGAGCTGCTTGATGCCGAGCGAGATGCGCTCGCGCTCTACGTCGATGGATAGCACCACGGTCTCGACCTCGTCGCCCTTCTTCAGGGACTTCACCGCTTCCTCGCCGGGAGCGTTCCAGGAGAGGTCCGAAAGGTGCACCAGGCCGTCGATGTTGCCCGGCAGGCCGATGAACACGCCGAAGTCGGTGATCGACTTGATCGTGCCGCGGACCTTGTCGCCCTTCTTGTGGTTCATCGCGAACTCTTCCCACGGGTTCGGCATGCACTGCTTCATGCCCAGCGAGATGCGGCGGCGGTCCTCGTCGATCTCGAGGATCATCACCTCGACTTCGTCGCCGAGGCTCACCACCTTCGCGGGGTGAACGTTCTTGTTGGTCCAGTCCATCTCGGAGACGTGCACCAGGCCTTCGATGCCGCTCTCGATCTCGACGAACGCGCCGTAGTCGGTGATGTTGGTGACCTTGCCGAAGAGGCGCGTGCCCTGCGGGTAACGCCGCGAGATGCCGATCCACGGATCCTCCCCAAGCTGCTTGAGGCCCAGCGAGACGCGGTTCTTCTCGGCGTCGAACTTGAGGATCTTCGCAGTGACTTCGTCGCCCACCGACAGCACTTCCGTCGGGTGCTTGACGCGGCGCCATGCGAGGTCGGTGATATGGAGCAGGCCGTCGATGCCGCCGAGATCCACGAACGCGCCGTAGTCGGTGATGTTCTTCACGACGCCCTTCACGACGGCGCCTTCCTTCAGCGTCTCGAGAAGCTGCTGGCGCTCGACGCCTGCGGTCTCTTCCATCACCGCGCGGCGCGAAACCACCACGTTGTTGCGCTTGCGGTCGAGCTTGATGACCTTGAACTCGAGTTCCTTGTTCTCGAAGTGCGACGTGTCCTTCACGGGACGCAGGTCCACCAGCGAGCCGGGGAGGAATGCGCGGATGCCATTCACCATGACGGTGAGGCCGCCCTTCACCTTGCCGCTCACGACGCCCTTGATGATGGTGCCGTTGGCGAGCGCGTCGTCGAGGCTCGTCCATGCGGCGAGCTTCTTCGCCTTGTCGCGTGAGAGCTTGGTCGCGCCGAAGCCGTCTTCGAGGGCCTCGATGGCGACGGAGACGAAGTCGCCGACGGCGACCTCGATCTCGCCGCGGTCGTTCTTGAATTCTTCGGTGGCGATCGTGCTCTCCGACTTCAGGCCGGCGTTCACGATCACGACGTTGGGGTCTACGGAGATGACTTCGGCGGTGATCACTTCACCGATGCGCATTTCCTGGCGAGCGAGGCTCTCTTCGAAGAGCGCGGCGAAGCTGTTTTCGAGTGATGCTGAGGAGGATTGGGTTGAGGTTTGGGCCAACATGCAGCGTGCTTTCACAAGTTAACGGCGCAATGCCGTTGTTGATCATCGCCAGGCGGGCCGAAGTGCGCTCTAACCCCCTGACACCTTTGGGCTTTTGCTTCCAGCTTTGGACGAGATGCCTATCCTCGCGGGATTTCCCGCCACCAGCCCAGGATGCTGCGCACCGCCTCTGCGACGGTCAGGCCCGTGGTATCGAGAAAAATCGCGTCGGGATAATGCTTTAGCGGCGCCACGGGGCGAGAGGTGTCCCTCTCGTCGCGACGCCGCAGCTCTTCCACAACGTCGCTCATTTTGGCATACATTCCCTTTTCCATCAACTGCTTATGGCGCCG
>JADGRS010000008.1 GCA_017880705.1 Burkholderiales bacterium | reverse complement strand
TCTTCACGACGCCGTTGTCGACGAGCATCGAGAAGCGGTTGCAGCGCATGCCGAGGCCGCGCGCGGTCAGGTCGAGCTCGAGGCCGAGCTTCTTCGTGTAGTCGGCACTGCCGTCGGCCATGAAGCGGATCTTGCCGCCGGCCTTCTGGTCGCGCGACCAGGCGCCCATCACGAAGGGATCGTTCACCGCGAAGCACCACACCTCGTCGACGCCCTTCGCCTTCAGCTTGTCCATGTTGTTGAGGTAGCTCGGCACGTGCTTCGCGGAGCACGTGGGCGTGAAGGCGCCGGGCAGGCCGAAGATCGCGATCTTCTTGCCCTTCACGAGGTCCTGCACCTTGAAGGTGTTGGGGCCCACGGTGCAGCCGTTTCCTTCGACTTCGATGAATTCCTGCACGTTGCCTTCGGGAAGGCGGTCTCCGGCCTTGATCGTCATGTTCTTCTCCTGTGTTGAGTGGGTATTGCCAAATCAGGTGGCGGCGAGGGTCGCCGCGCGCCGAAAGCTCGCCAGCGCCACGCCGGCCGCGACGAACGCGCCGCCGATGCCGCGGTTCACCCAGCGCAGGTGGCGCCGATCGCTCATCGCTCGCAGCACCTTCGCGGCGAGCGCCGTGTAGCCCATCATGATCACGAGGTCCACGGCGAAGGTCGTCCCCGCGAGAATCGCGTATTGCGTGGCTTGCGGGAGCGCGACGTCGATGAACTGCGGAAGGATCGCCGCGAAAAAGATGATGCCCTTGGGGTTGGTCGCGTTCACCCAGAAGCCGCGCATGAACACTTCGCGCGCCGTGCGGGCGCCGTCGTCCCCGTCCTCCTCGAAGCGCTTCGGCGCGGCGCGCCACGTGACGATGCCGAGGTAGATGAGGTAGATCACCCCGAGCCATTTCACCGCGGTGAAGAGCGCCTCGGAGGCGATGAGGATCGTGCCCAGGCCGAGCGCGACCACGATGACCATCAGGAGGTTCGCCACCTGCATGCCGACGCCGTTCCAGAGCCCCAGGCGGAAGCCATGGTGCAGCCCGCTCGAGATGCTCGAGAATACGCCCGGTCCCGGCGAGAGCGACAGCACGATCGTCGTGACGAAGTAGGTGATCCAGACAGACCAATGCATTCAGCGTCCCCGCTCGATGGCGCGCTTCGCGATCCGGTCGATGAGCCCCGGGGCCACGAGCTTGAGCCAAAGGCCTATTTTACCGCGAGCCGTCATGACGACCTCGCGCTCGCGGCCCTCGATGGCGGCGACGATGCGCCGCGCGCAATCCTCGACGCTCATGGCCTCGCCTTCCTTCACGGGACTCACGAGGATCGGCTTGCCGTCGGGCCCGGTGGCGCTTTCGCGAATGCTCGTCGAGACGAAGCCCGGATAGATCATGGTGACCGTCACGCCCGAGCCGTCGAGCTCGATCCTCAGCGAGTCGAAGAATCCGCGCATCGCGTGCTTGGAGGCGCTGTAGCCGGTGCGCGTGGGCACGCCGATCATGCCCGCGAGGCTCGCGACGCCGACGATGCGCCCGCGCGATTCGCGAAGGTGCGGCAGCGCGTGGCGCGTGCAGTAGACGGAGCCCATGTAGTTCACCTGCATGATCCTTTCGAGGATCGACATGTCCTCGATGTCCTCGAAGCGCGCCCACATGCTGATGCCCGCGTTGTTCACGAGCGTGTCGAGCCTTCCGAACGCGAGCACCGCGCCCGCGACGATCGCCTGGCAGTCGCGCTCGAGCGCGACGTCGGCGCGCACGCATACCACCGAGGCGCCCGCATCGCGGCAAGCCTGCGCGACCGCTTCGAGCTCCTTCTCGTTCCTCGCCGCGAGCACGAGTTTCGCGCCCTTTGCCGCGAGCTGCCTCGCCAACTCCGCGCCGATTCCCTTGGAAGCCCCTGTTATGGCGACGACGTTTCCATCGAGACGTTCGACGGCGTTCATCGGCGTCTATCTGCGGATACAAAGCTTCTTGTATGCGTCACTCTCATTTGTCCGTCTTCGGATCGGGAATGTGGTTGAAGGCGATGTGCAACCCGCCGCGGTCGCGCGCCTTGTGGGCGCTCGCGAAGTAGACGGCTTGCTTGCCGAAGCGCGAGTTGAGCTTGTCGAGCGTCGAATAGAGGCTCTTGGACTTGTCCTCGGCGGCGAAGAGGGAGCCCGTATGGTCGCCTTCGCCGACGAAGTCCGAGTAGGCCATGCCGACCCTGAGGATGGTGCGCGAATCCCGCGGGCGCTTCGACCAGAGCTTCTCGAGCGCGTGCAGGAAAGTCTTGGTGTCCTGGGTGTCCACGAGGCGCATCTCGGCGCCCCAATGGCCGCCGTCGAGGTACTTCAGGTCGATCGACAGCCGCGAAGCGTAGAAGCCCGCCTTGCGAAGCCGCATCGCCGCCTTCTGCGTGAGGCGGTTCAGGACCGCGAAGGCATGCTCCGGATTGCGGTTGTCGGGCCCCAGCACGCTCGAGTGCGAGATCGACGAGGTGTCGTTCTCCCGCTCGTGCTGCTCCTCGCCGCGAATGCGGCTCCACATGATCCCGCCGCCGATGCCGCCCCAGATCGCGCGCATCTCGTCGCGCGATTTCGCCGCGAGGTCGCGTACCGTGCGGATGCCGTGGGCATGCAGGCGCTTCTCCATCTGCTTGCCGACCCCGGAGAGCGCGCGCACCTCGAGATCGAACAGGCGCTCGGGCAATTCGGATTGCTCGATCAGGACGAGGCCGTCGGGCTTCACCATGTCGGAGGCGGTCTTCGCGATGAAGGTATTGGGGCCGATGCCGATGGAGGTGCGCAGGTATTCGCCGACCTGCGAAGCGATGGCCGTCTTCACCTTCTTCGCCGTCTCGAGAGCGCGCGCCGGCTCCCGCCAGCGTCCCGTGAGCTCGCAATCCATCTCGTCGATCGAGAGCACCGCGCGCACCGGCACCACGGTGTCGACCACGGCCACGGCGCGATGGTGGTATTCGATATAGACCTCGTGGCGCGCGATCACGAACTCGATCCCCGGGCACAGCCGCCGCGCCTCGGCGACCTTGGTGCCGGTCTTCACGCCGAAGGTCTTCGCCTCGACGCTCGCCGCGATGCATACCGTGGTGTCGGCGAGCATCGGCACGACTCCAAGGGGCTTGCCCCGAAGCCGGGGCTCGACCTGCTGCTCGACGGAAGCGAAATAGGAATTGAAATCGACGAGGAGCGAGCGAAGCGTCACGGCCGGGGCATCGTGATCGGGCGGTTGGTCGCCTCCATGAACTTGCGGCGGAAGACGAGGGGGTCGGCGATGTCGTGGAACGGCGCGACCGAGGCGCCGGTGCCCGAGATGTAGATCGAGCCGAAGTTGAGGAGGCGTCCCCAGAGGCCCTGCTCGACCCGGAGGGACTCGACCTTCTCGAGGTTGATCTCGACGGTGTGGCGCTTCACGAATCCCGTCTTGAAGATCACGCGCCGGTTGGTGATCGCGATCTCGGTGGATCTCACGCGGATCCAGGCGATCGCGAGGAACACCAGGCCGATGCCGACGACGAGCGTCACGATGCCCAGGAGCACGAAGCCGAACTGCGACCACCACGAGACGTGCGCGCGATGCAGGAGCGTTTCGCCCTCGATCAGCGACTCATCGATATAGGACATCGTCAGCCTCCCAGGTCGCTCGCCTCGAGATAGATCGCGACCAGCGCCTCGAGGGCGCGCGCGTCCTCCTCGTCGAAGCGCCGTGTGCTGGGGCTGTCGAGATCGAAGACGCCGAGCACCGTGCCGTCGCGCACGAGGGGAACCACGACCTCGCTATTGGAGGCCGAATCGCACGCGATGTGTCCCGGAAACCGGTGCACGTCCTCGACGACCACGGTGCGCTTGTCGCGCGCCGCGGTGCCGCACACGCCCGCGCCGATCGCGATGCGCACGCACGCGGGCTTGCCCTGGAAGGGGCCGAGCACGAGCTCGCCTTGCTTCATCCAGTAGAAGCCCGCCCAATTGAGATCCGGGAGCGTGTGGAAGACGAGCGCCGCGAGGTTCGCCGCGTTCGCCGTGGCGTCGCGCTCGCCCGCGAGAAGCGCGCGGGCCTGGGAAAGCAGCTCGGAAAGGAGACCGGCCTTCGTGCCGGGACGGTCGGACTTGAGGGCGAACATGAAGGCACTCCGCGAGGAGTGCCTACTTTAACATTCAGCCGGCTTTGGCCGCCGAGGGCTGGTCGCCCTTCTTGGGCTTCTTCGTCGCCTTTCTCTTCGACTTCGCGGTCCTGGCGCCCTGCTTGGCGGATTGGGCCTGGGCGCTTGCCGTGGCCTTGTCGACGACCTGCACGCGCGCCGGGTTCTTTTCTCCCGGGGACGGGGTGGTTTGCGCCACGACGGGCAGGGCGGCCGCGAGGATGGCCGCGAGGAGGGTGTTGCGGGTGTTCATTTCGATTGCTCCTACGAGTTGTGGGTGTGCCTGGGGCACGCCTCTTCAACGGAACTCCGGATGAGGCGTTGACGTCCGTATAATTCGCTCCCTACGTCCGCGGTGCTCCTCCCTGGCGCCAATGCTTCTTTCCGTGCCCTTGCCGTTCACCACCCAGGCCGCCCTCTCGGAAGCGGCCGCGCCGCCCATGGCGCCGAAGAAGCCGCGGGTGACGACGAAGTTCGGCGACCGGCGCGTGGACCCCTACGCCTGGCTTCGCGACAAGGGCGATCCCGCGGTCAAGAGATATCTCGAGGCCGAGAACCGCTACACCGACGCGGTGATGAAGCCGCTCGAGGGCTTGCGCGAGACGCTCTACAAGGAGATCCTCGGCCGCATCCAGGAAACCGACGAGAGCGCGCCGTACCGGCGCCACGGCTACTGGTACTACCAGCGCGAGATCGAAGGGCTGCAGTACCCGATCTACTGCCGCCGCAAGGGCGCCATGGATGCGCCCGAGGAGGTGATCCTCGACGTGAACGCGCTCGCCACGGGCCACGCGTACACGTCGATCGGGATCCTCGACGTGAGTCCCGATGCGGGCAAGCTCGCGTACACCGTCGACTTCACGGGCTATCGCCAGTACGCGCTGCACGTGAAGGATCTCTCGAGCGGGGAGCTGTCGCGCGACTGCGCGCAGCGCGTGACCTCCCTCGCCTGGGCCGCGGACAACGCGACCCTCTTCTACGTGCAGGAGCACAAGACCACCAAGCGCAGCTATCGCCTGTATCGCCACCGCCTCGGAAGCCCGAAGAATGAGCTCGTGCCCAAGGCCGACCTGTTGTACGAGGAGGCCGACGAGCTCTTCGACATCGGGGTCAGCGACACGCGAAGCGAGGCGTACGTGGTGATGGCCGCGGTGAGCAAGGACACCTCCGAGATGCGCGTTCTGCCGACGACCGATCCCGGCGGGCGATTCGAGGTGATCCTGCCGCGCAGGGCCGGGCACGAGTACTACCTCGACCATCGGGGCGACGAGTTCTTCATCCGCACCAACGACAAGGGGCGCAACTTCCGCATCGTGCGCGCGCCCGTCTCCGATCCGTCGCCGCGCAACTGGAGGCAGGTGGTCGCCCATCGCCCGCTGGTGATGATCGAGGAAGTCCATCTCTTCCGCGATTTCTGGGTCATGGTCGAGCGCGACAAGGGCCTCATCGACCTGCGCTTCACCGATTTCGCGACCGGCGGGTCCCACTATCTCGCGTTCGACGAGAAGGCCTACTGCGCGCATCCGGGAGCGAACTACGAATTCGACGCGAAGCGCTTTCGCTTCGTCTACGAAAGCTTCGTCACGCCGCGCTCCTGGTACGACTACGACGTGTGCTCCCGCACGCGCACGCTCCTCAAGCGCCAGCCGGTGCTGGGTCCGTTCGATCCCGCGCAGTACACCTCGGAGGCGCTGGCGGCCGTCGCGCGCGACGGCACGCGGGTGCCGATCTCGCTCGTGTACAAGACGTCGCTGCGCGGGAAGGGCCCGCGCCCGTTGCTGTTGTACGGGTATGGGTCCTACGGCATTCCCATGGACCCGTGGTTCTCGACCTCGCGCATCTCGCTCCTCGACCGCGGCATGATCTTCGCGATCGCGCACGTGCGCGGCGGCGGCGATCGCGGCAGGCTCTGGTACGACGCGGGAAAGCTCCTCGTGAAGAAGAACTCGTTCACGGACTTCATCGCGTGCGCGGAGTCGCTGGTGCGCCGGCGCTACACCTCGCCCGCGCACCTCGTGATCCAGGGCGGGAGCGCGGGAGGGCTGCTCATGGGGGCGGTCACCAACATGCGGCCCGATCTCTTCAAGGCGGTCATCGCGCAGGTGCCGTTCCTCGACGTGATCACGACGATGCTCGACGCGTCGCTGCCCCTCACGGTCGGCGAATATCTCGAGTGGGGCAATCCCAACGAGCGGCGCTTCTACAAGTACATGCGCGGCTACTCGCCCTACGATAATCTGAAGAAACGCGCCTATCCGGCGATCTTCGCCGAGACGTCGCTCAACGACAGCCAGGTCGGCTACTGGGAAGCCGCGAAGTACGTGGCGAAGCTGCGCGCGCTCAAGACGGACCGCAATCCGCTCCTGCTGAGGACCATCATGGAAGCCGGCCACGGCGGCGCTTCCGGGCGCTACGACGCGCTGAAGGAGATCGCTTTCATCTACGCCTTCGTCCTCGACCAGGTCGGGCTGGCGAGCTAATTGGGGAACCTCAGGCTCTTCCTCGTCTGTGTCTCGATCTGGGGATCGACGTGGCTTGCGATCAAGTTCCAGCTGGGGCGCGTGGAGCCGGAGGCGAGCGTCTTCTACCGCTTCCTGCTGAGCTCGGTGCTCATCTTCGCGTACTGCCTCGTGCGCGGAAAGCCGCTTCGCTATCCGCCGCGCGAGCACCTGTGGCTCGCGCTCCTCGGCGTGCTGATGTTCGGGCTGAGCTACATCTGCGTCTACCACGCCGAGCGCTTCGTCGTGTCGGGGCTGGTCGCGGTGGGGTATTCGGCGAGCCCGTTGCTGGGAATGCTCGGCATGCGCCTTTTCTTCGGCACCCCGATGACGCGGCGCGTGACCGCGGGATCGATCCTCGGCATCGTCGGCATCGCGCTCGTGTTCCGGCCGGAGTTCTCGCACCTGCAGGGCGACGGCAACACGTTCGCGGGAGCGATCTTCACGGTGCTCGCGGTGGTCGTCTCGACGCTGGGCTCGATGGTCGCGCACCGCAATCATGAAGCGCGCATCCCGCTGTGGCAGGGCATGGCGTGGGGCATGCTCTACGGGTCGATCTTTTCCCTCGCCGTCGCGCTGGCGGCGGGCAAGCGCCTCGAGTTCGAGCTCACACCCGGTTACATTCTTTCGCTTGTCTACCTCGCGGTGCTCGGCTCCATCATCGCGTTCGGGGCGTTTCTCACGCTTCTCAAGCGTGTCGGGGCCGCGCGAGCGGGCTATATTGGCGTCATGGTTCCGATCGTCGCGCTCTTCGTCTCGGCCGCGTTCGAGGGCTTCCAGTGGCATGCGCTCACGTGGATCGGGATTGCCGTCTCGGTGGCGGGGAACGTGATCGTGCTGCGTGGCAAATATCGCCGAGGGTCGAGTCGTGGAAGTCGTGATCCAGATCCGGCGTATCGACATCGCCGCGATCGTGTCGATCATCGCGCACGTGCTCATCTTCTCGATTCCGATCCGGCAGCGCCCCGTGGAGACGCTGGGCGGCAGCGCCGAGCCGCCGCTCACGGTGCAGCTGGTGGAGCGCGAGCCGGCGGCGGCCGTCGAGGCGCAGAGCGCAGCGAGCGCTCCGGCGCCCATGCCGCCGCCCATCGCGACGCGTCCTTCGATGATGACGCGCCCCGTGCCCCATGCTGCGCCGAGAGTGCCCGAGCCCGTCGTGCAGCCTCCCCCGCGTCCGCCGCAGCCCACGCCGCCCCCGAAGGAGCCTCCACTCGACATGCTGGCCGCGATCAACGCGCGGCGCGAAGCTCGCCGCGCCGCCGAGGCCGCCGCGGCCGCCGCGGCGCGCGGGCCGGGAGAGCTCACATCGGACGAAATCGCCCTGGCGAACATCGCGCGCAACCTGAAGGGCCCGGGCTCGGGCGTGGGGGGCGTCTTCCAGATCCTCAGCAAGGGCACGCGCACCGCGGAGTTCGCGTTCAACGGCTGGCGTCCCGATACCGACAAGCGCTGGCGCGAGGTGATCGAGGTCGACGCGGGCCAAGGCGGCGACGTGGAGCGAGCGATCGTGAAGCGCATGATCGAGCTGATCCGGACCCACTACCAGGGCGACTTCAGGTGGGAATCGCACCGCCTCGGGCGCACCGTGCCCCTTTCGGCGCGCCTCGAGGACAATGACGGGCTCGAGGATTTCATGATGCGCGAATTCTTCGACACGCCGACGCTCGGCCCCGGAAGCCGTCAGGGCCGGTAGCCGTCGTTCAATGTCCTGAGGAACGCCACGATCGCGAGAATCTCCGCGGGATCGAGGGCGGGCTTCCCGCTGCGTCCGAAGGGCGGCTCCCGATTCACGTTGACGCGGTAGGCCGGCGGCAGATCGTCGAAGCGCTCGATCGATCCATCCCTGCGTTGCGGGTACCACTTCGCCGGCGACGAATCGCGCTCCGCGTAGAAGCGCACCGCCTCCTCGAGCGATGCGGCGATACCGTTGTGGAAGAACACCTTGCGGCGCGCGGCGTTGCGCAGCGTCGGCGCGCGGAAGCGTCCGCAATACTCGGCGCGCTTCGCGAGATCGGTGCGCATCGGCCCGCACAGCCCCAGATCGGAATAATGCGGATCCGCGTTCGCGGCGATGGCGCGATTGCGCGGCACGCCCAGCGCGACGAAGCCCCAATCGCTGAACGCGGGAAACGCGCCGCCGCGCACCGCGCTCGGATGGCAGGAGGCGCAATTTCCCTTGGCGGGATCGTTGAAGAGGTCGAGCCCGCGTCGCTCTTGCGCCGAGAGCTCGACTTTCCGGCGCAGGTACGAATCGTACTTGCTGTCGTAAGGATAGAACTCGGCCGGATCCTGCTGGAACACCTCGAGCGAGAGGAGCACCGCGTCGAACGCGAGAGACGGATCATCGAGCACGCGTGAGCCGAACGCCTCGCGAAGCCCGGCTGCATAAGGAGCGCGGCGCACCTTGTCGACGATGGCCGCGGGAGAGGCGTTCGCCATCTCGAGCGGCGAGAGTAGCGGCAGCGCCGCCTGCTCGTGCAGCGTGCGCGCTCGACCGTCCCACGCATGACCCCCTGCCGGACCCTGGTCGATGCTGTCGTCGCCGTCGCTGTCGAAGAAGTGCTCGGTGAAGGGCGGGACCTTCTGCAGGTACCTGAGCGACGGCACCGCGCGCAAGCCGGCCGCGCGGCCGTCGGGCCCGGCGAGCTGCACCGCGAGCGCGTTGGGCGGGCCATAGGCGTGCAAGGGATCGTGGCAGCTGGCGCACGATGTCCTCCCCGAGGCGGAGAGCGAGCGATCGAAGAAGAGCTCCCGCCCGAGCCGCGTCATTTCCGCGACCGTCGGGCGTTTCTCGAAGCGCGATCCATAGAAGGATTGCTGCGATTGCGTCGCGGCCGCGGTGAGCGCCAGCGAGGCAAGGGCGAGGCGAACGATGAATGGGATCACGCGCGGTTCCGGGTCGACGCGCATTGAGCCATCGAATTATGGCAATCGCGTGACGATCCCGCGACGCGCGCGTCATGGAGATGTCACGAAGCTTCGCCACGATGGCCGCGCCTTCCCTGGCAATCCCTACGGTGACATCCATGAAAAAAATTGCGTACGGCGCCGTCGCATCCATCGCCGCGGCCTCCCTCTTCACCCTGGCTTCCTGCCACAAGCACGACGAGCAGGACTGCATCGGCGATTGCCTCACGACGGCGCTGCAGAGCAAGGTTTCGACCGTCGTGGTGATCTTCGCGGAGAACCGCAGCTTCGACAATCTATACGGTCTCTTTCCCGGGGCCAACGGCATTCCCGGCGTGAACGCGGGCGCGACGAGCGCGATCATCGCGCAGACCGACCGCAACGCCGCCGGCACGACGCTCGCGAAACTGCCGCAGACCTGGGGCGGCGTCACCGCCGCGGGGCAGACCCCGGTGGTGACCCAGGCGCAGAGCGACAACCTCGCCAACCAGCCGTTTCGCATCGACACGGCCTTCGGGATCGGCACGAGCGTCATCACGCGCGACCTCTACCACCGCTTCTTCGAGAACCAGATGCAGATCAACGGCGGCAAGAACGACAAGTTCGCCGGCTACGCCGACTCGGGCGGCCTCGTGATGGGCTACTACGACGGCAGCTCCATGGCGATGTGGAACATCGCCAAGCAGAACGTGCTCGCCGACAACTTCTTCATGGGAGCCTTCGGCGGGTCGTTCCTCACGCACCAATACCTCGTCTGCGCCTGCGCTCCGGAATATCCCAACGCGGACACCGCGGCCGCCCATCCCACGATCGCGGTCGTCGATACCGACAGCTCGGGCAAGTTGCTGCCGCGCCTTACGCTCGCGGCCACCGCGCCGGCATCCGCTCTCGATGGCCCGCCCACGTTCGTCCTGAGCGGCAACATCGCGCCGAAGAACTACTTCGGCGACGGGACTTTCCGCGCCATCAACACGATGCAGCCCGCGTACCAGCCGAGCGGCAATGCGCCCGCGGCGAGCGATACGACAGGACTCTTCGCGAATCCCGCCGCCACGACGACATTGCCCCCGCAGACCCAGGCCACCATCGGCGATCGCCTCGCCGCGAAGGGAATCAACTGGAAGTGGTACGCGGGCGCATGGGCCAATGCGTCGGCGAATCGCTCGGTGATCTACAACAACACCGTGCCGAATTTCCAGGCGCACCACCATCCGTTCAACTACTTCGCGATCATGGACCCGGTGGCGAACGCGACGGCGCGCGCCGCCCATCTCAAGGACTACACCGACCTCGTGAGCGACGCCGCGGCGGGCACGCTGCCGCCGGTGGTCTTCTACAAGCCCGAGGGCGACCTGAACCAGCATCCGGGATACGCCGCGGTTGCGCCGGGCGATGCGCACATCGCCGACGTCATCGCGAAGCTGCAGGCGAGCCCGCAATACGCGGGGATGGTGATCGTCGTGACCTACGACGAGAACGGCGGCTTCTGGGACCATGTGGCGCCGCCGAAGGGGGATCTGCTGGGCCCGAGTTCCCGCCTCCCGACGATCATCGTGTCGCCCTTCGCGAAGAAGGGGACCGTGGACCATACTCAGTACGACACGGGATCGATATTGCGTCTCATCACGCGACGCTTCGGGCTGGATCCGCTTCCGGGCATCGTGGCGCGCGATGCCGCGCTCGTGGCGAATGGCGCCGCCCCGATGGGCGATCTCACCAACGCGCTCACGCTTCACTAGGACGCCCGAAGGGGGGGCGGGCACCCCGTCCCCTTCAGCGGCGCTCCCGGAAGCGCTCCAGGCCTTTCGCGGCGTCGCGGCGCACCTTCCACTTGAGGGGCCCGAACCAGCCGAGCGCCCTGCCCGCAGGACCCAGCGCCTGGGAGGCCCACCGCCAGAAGGAGAAGTGGTCGTAGTGGCGCACGATGCGCCCGTCGCGAAAGGCGAACATGCCGCGCACGCGATTGACGACCGGCCGCCCGCTGCGGCTGAAGGTGTAGCGCGCCGTCCATCGCGCGACGGCGCCGTCCTCGTCGCCGCTCGCCTCGTCGAGCGCCACCTCGAGGTCGGAGGCTCGTGAAAGGAGCATGCGCCACATGTCTCCGGCCTCCTCGCCGCGCAACATCGGGAACACCGGATCGCTGAAGGCGACGTCGGGATGGTAGCAAGCGGCCATCCCTTCGGCATCCCGCGCGGCGAATCGGGCATAGAACTCCCGGACCAGTGCCTCATGAGGATGCATGGAAGGAATTGACAGCCGTCAAGGTGGCCGGTTTTGGGGAGTTCCTATACTGCCGCAAAACCCGCATAACCACCCGAAGGACTTCCCATGCTCAGCGATATCGAGATCGCCCAAAAGGCGAAGATGAAACCCATTGGCGAGATCGCCAAGAAGCTCGGCATCCCGGACGCGGCGATTTCCCCGTTCGGGCACTACAAGGCGAAGATCGCGCTCGAATACGTGAATTCCCTCGGGTCGAAGCCCGACGGGAAGCTCGTGCTGGTCACCGCCATCAGCCCGACCCCCGCGGGCGAGGGCAAGACGACCACCACCGTGGGCCTGGGCGACGCGCTGAACCACATCGGCAAGAGGGCGGTGATCTGCCTGCGGGAGCCCTCGCTCGGCCCCGTGTTCGGCATGAAGGGCGGCGCCGCGGGCGGCGGCTACGCCCAGGTCGTTCCGATGGAGGACATCAACCTGCACTTCACCGGCGACTTCAACGCGATCCAGCTCGCGAACAATCTCCTCGCGGCGATGATCGACAACCACATCAACCACGGCAACGAGCTCGGCTTCGACGTGCGCCGCATCGCCTGGAAGCGCGTGCTCGACATGAACGACCGCGCGCTTCGCCAGATCACGGTGGCCCTCGGCGGCCCCGCAAACGGCTTCCCGCGGGAGGACGGTTTCGACATCGTGGTCGCGTCCGAAGTGATGGCGATCTTCTGCCTGTCGATGAGCATCAAGGATCTCAGGGAGCGCCTCGGCAAGATCGTGTGCGGTTACACGCGCGACCAGAAGCCGATCCTCGCGAAGGATCTGAAGACGCACGGGGCGATGGCGGCGCTGCTCAAGGATGCGCTCGCGCCCAACCTCGTGCAGACGCTCGAGCACTCGCCCGCGTTCATCCATGGCGGTCCCTTCGCGAACATCGCGCACGGCTGCAACTCGGTGCTCGCGACGAAGACGGCGCTGAAGCTCGGCGACTACGTCGTGACCGAGGCGGGATTCGGCGCGGACCTCGGCGCCGAGAAGTTCGTCGACATCAAGTGCCGCAAGGCGGGATTGAAGCCGGCCGCGGTGGTGCTGGTGGCCACGGTGCGCGCGTTGAAGTACCACGGCGGCGTGGAAGTGAAGGAGCTCGCCAAGGAAAATCTCGAGGCGCTCGCCAAGGGCATTACCAACATCGAGCGCCACGTGAACAACATCCGCAACAACTATGGCCTGCCGTGCGTCGTGTCGATCAACCACCGCACCGAGGATACGGACGCCGAGATCAAGATGCTGCAGGAGAAGATGGCGCACCACGGCGCCAAGGTGATCGTCGCGCGCCACTGGGCCGAGGGCGGCAAGGGCGCGGTCGAGGTCGCGAAGGAAGTGGTGCGCCTGTGCGACGAGCCGAACAACTTCAAGTTCGTCTACGAGGAGCAGGCGACCCTCTGGGACAAGATGAAGGCGATCGCGACCAAGATCTACGGCGCGTCCGACATCACCGCCGATTCGAAGGTGCGCGCGCAGATCAAGAAGCTGCAGGAGTCGGGCTACGGGCACTATCCGATCTGCGTGGCGAAGACGCAGTATTCGTTCTCGACGGATCCGCAGTTGCGCGGCGCGCCCTCGGGGCACGTGGTGAACGTCCGCGAGGTGCGCCTGGCGGCGGGCGCTGAATTCGTCGTGATGATCTGCGGCGACATCATGACAATGCCCGGGTTGCCCAAGGTGCCGTCGGCGGTGAGCATCGACGTGGACGACGACGGGCGCATCACCGGCCTGTTCTGAATCCAGCGAAAGAGCGACTCCCGGGCTCCGGATTTGCTTCCGGGGCCGGGCCGTATAATCCCGTTCCATGAGATTGAAGAATAGGGTGGCTATCGTCACCGGGGCGGGCTCGGGCTTCGGCGAGGCCATCGCGCGCCGCTATGCGGATGAGGGCGCGCAAGTCGTCGTGAACGATATCGCCGGCGATGCCGCCGAGCGCGTCGCGAAGGAAATCGGCGCGAAGGGCGGCAGCGCTGCGGCCCACGTGGGCGACGTCTCGCGCGACGCCCAGGTCGCGGGCCTCGTGAAATCCGCCCTCGATCGCTTCGGCCGCCTCGACATCGTCGTCAACAATGCGGGCACAACCCATCGCAACCGCCCGATGCTCGAGGTCGGCGAGGAAGAGTTCGACCGCATCTACGCGGTGAACGTGAAGCCGCTCTTCCTCACCGCGAAGCACGCGGTGCCGCATTTCAGGAAGCAGGGCGGCGGCTGCTTCGTGACCATCGCCTCCACGGCGGGCGTGCGTCCCCGTCCGGGGCTTACCTGGTACAACGGATCGAAGGGCGCGGCGATCGTCACCTCGCGCTCCATGGCCGCGGAGCTCGGGCCCGACGGGATCCGGGTGAACGTCATCAACCCGGTGATCGGCGAGACCGGGCTCCTCGAGATGTTCATGGGTATGCCCGACACGCCGGAGAACCGCAGGAAATTTCTCGCCGGGATTCCCATGGGCCGCTTTTCGAAGCCGCTGGACGTCGCCAATGCCGCGCTCTTCCTCGCCTCGGACGAGGCGGCGTTCATCACCGGCGCGTGCGTCGAAGTCGACGGTGGCCGTTGCGTATGAGCACGATGCAGTCCGTCGGCAAGTACCAGCTACTCCGGGAGCTCGGCAAGGGCGCGACCGGCAAGGTCTACCTGGCGGAAGATCCTTTCAACAAGCGCAAGGTCGCGATCAAGGTCGCGTTCCCCGAGGCGTTGAAGCATTCGGAGGATGGCGCCTTCTACAAGAGCATGTTCCTGAACGAGGCCGCGCTCGCCGGGAAGCTCAACCACCCGCACATCACGCAGATCTACGACGCGGTGGTCGAGGACAAGTACAGCTACATCGTGATGGAGTACGTCGAGGGCGGCACCCTCGAGAAGTTCTGCAAGCCCGAGTCGCTCCTCGAGACGCGCGACGTGGCGGAGATCGCCTTCAAATGCGTCCGCGCGCTCGCCTTCGCGCAGACGCTCGGCCTCACCCATCGCGATATCAAGCCCGGCAACATCCTCCATAGCGACGGCACCGAGATCAAGATCGCGGACTTCGGCGCCGCGATCAACAAGGTGAGCGACCGCACCGTCATCACCAACGTGGGCTCGCCTGCGTACATGGCGCCCGAGCTGGTCACCGGCCAGGCGCAGGCCTCGCACCTCACCGACATCTACGCCCTGGGCGTGGTGATGTACTACATGCTCGCGGGCAAGCTCCCGTTTTCCGGCGCGAACACGATGAGCGTGATCTACCAGATCGTGAACACCGATCCCGAGCCGCCATCGGCGCACCGCACCGGGATCTCGCCCGAGCTCGACGCCGTCGTGATGAAGGCGATCGCCAAGGATCCGACGAAGCGCTTCGCGACGTGGGACGAGTTCGGCGCGGCGCTGGCCGAGATCTGGAAGAAGGAGCACAAGGCCGGGGAGAAGCGCGACCAGTCGGACACGGAGCGTTTCAGCCTCATGCGCACGCTGCCGTTCTTCCGCGAGTTTCCCGAGAACGAGCTCTGGGAAGTGCTGAAGCTGACCAAGTGGGCGAAATTCAAGCCCGACACCGCGCTCATCAAGGAAGGCGACCAGGGCGATTCCTTCTACGTGCTGGCCGGCGGGTACGTACGCGTCACGCGAGGGAAGAAGACGCTCTCCGTGCTCACGGCGGGCGATTGCTTCGGCGAGATGTCGTACCTCGCGAAGACGGGCGACCCCCATCGTTCCGCCACCGTCACCACGACCTCCGACGCGATCATCATGAAGATCCGCGCCGAAGACCTGCGCGGCGCGTCGCTCTCGTGCCGCCGGCTCTTCGACGAGCGCTTCCTCAACACGCTCGTCGAGCGGCTCGAGAAGGCCAACGAGCAGATCTCCGTGATGTCGTGAGCGGGCGCGGTCGAGCGCGGTCGATCCGCTCGACCGGCATCCGCACCTGGTGCCGCGCCTATGCGAGGAATTCCTGCTGAATTTCGTACCTGACACCAATTTTCAGGAGGCGAAGCAGAAGGCGAGAAACGTCGCGATCATCAGGAAGGCGAGTACGACTTTCGCGAGCGCGGCGGCGAGGAGGCCGAGCCCCGTGCCGAGGCCGACCTTGCCCGCCTGCGCGAGATCCCGGCGCGCGAAGAGCTCGCCCGCCACGGCGCCGAGGAAGGGCCCGAGCGCGAGGCCCGGAAGTCCGAAGAAGAGCCCGATGATGGCGCCCAGAGTCGCGCCGGCGAGCGCCAGGGGGCTCGCCCGGACCGCTTCGCGCCGAGCAATGAAGCGACGAAATCGGCGAGGAACGCGAGCGCCGCGAGGACGCCGATGATCGTGAGTCCGACGGCTCCCACGCGGGTGAAGCTCCCGGCCCAAGCGGCGAGGAAGAGCCCGCCGAAGACGAAGAGCGCGCCCGGAAGGACCGGCACCACGGTGCCGATGAGCCCGACGATCACGAGAATCGCGGCGAGGACGAGATAGACGTTGGGGTCCATGGGATAATTGCGACATGAGCGCCGTGAGTGAAGTCTCCTCGAATGCGAGCGCGATTGCCATCCGGCGATCGACGGTCGCCGCGGAGCTCGCGCGCGTGCTCGCCCCCGAGTCCGTGCTGGTCGAGCGCGAGGCGCTCATGCCCTACGAGTGCGACGGCCTTTCGGCTTACCGCGCGACGCCCCTCGTCGCGGTGATTCCCGCCGACGAGCAAGAGGTCGCGGCGGTGCTGGCGGTGGCGCGCGCGACCCATACCCCGGTCGTCGCGCGCGGCTCGGGCACGGGACTCTCGGGCGGCGCGCTGCCACATGCCGAGGGCATCCTGCTCTCGCTCGCCAAGTTCAAGCGAATCGTCGCGGTCGACCCGCTCGCGCGTCTCGCGCGCGTGCAGCCGGGCGTCACGAATCTCAGGATCTCGCAGCAGGTCGCGCCGCTCGGCCTCTATTACGCGCCCGATCCCTCGAGCCAGATCGCGTGCTCGATCGGCGGAAACGTCGCGGAGAATTCGGGAGGCGTGCATTGCCTGAAGTACGGCCTCACGGTGCACAACATCTTGAAAGTGCGCGCCATCACCATCGAGGGCGACGTCGTCGACATCGGCTCCGATGCGCTCGATTCGGCGGGATACGACCTTCTCGCGATCGTCACAGGGTCGGAAGGGCTTCTCGCGATCACGCTCGAGGTCACCGTGAGGCTGCTGCCGAAACCCGAGACGGCATGCGTCGTGATGGCCTCGTTCGCCGATGTCGAAAGCGCGGGAGAAGCGGTCGCGAACGTGATCGGCGCCGGCATTGTCCCGGCGGGCCTCGAGATGATGGACAAGCTCGCCACCAGCGCCGTCGAGGGCTTCGTCCACGCGGGCTATGACCTCGAGGCCGAGGCCATTCTTCTCGCGGAATCCGACGGCACGCACGAAGAGGTCGCCCACGAGATCGAGAAGATGATCGAGGTGATGCGCGCGAGCGGGGCGACCCAGATCCGCTGCTCGTCGAACGACGCCGAGCGCCTGCGCTTCTGGTCGGGGCGCAAGGCCGCGTTTCCCGCCGTGGGCCGCATCTCGCCGGACTACTACTGCATCGACGGGTCCATTCCGCGGGGCGCGCTCGCGAAAGTGTTGAAGCGCACCGAGGAGCTTTCGGAGCGCTACGGTTTGCGTTGCGCCAACGTCTTCCACGCGGGCGACGGGAACCTCCATCCGCTCATTCTCTACGACGCGAACATCCCCGGGGAGCTGGAAACGACGGAGCGCTTCGCCTCGGACATCCTCGAGCTGTGCATCGAGGTGGGCGGCACCATCACGGGCGAGCACGGCGTGGGCATCGAAAAGATCAACCAGATGTGCACCCAGTTCCGTCCGGCCGAGCTCGCGCAGTTCCACGCGATCAAGGCGGCGTTCGATCCCGAGGGCCTGCTCAATCCCGGCAAGGGCGTGCCGACTCTGCACCGCTGCGCGGAATACGGCGCGATGCGCGTGAAGGGTGGGGCGCTGCCGCACCCGGACCTGCCGCGCTTCTGATGAACGCCCATGCCCTCGAAGTCGCCCAACCCGATCTTCGCGCCCGGATGCTCGGCGCGCTTCGCGGGATCCGTCCCCCCCTTCTCGTCATCGACGACGACGAGGGCCTGAAGCCATTCGAGACCGATGCCTTCATCGCGCATCGCGAGACGCCGATGCTCGCGGTGCTGCCCGACAGCGAAGACCAGGTGCGGGCCGTCGTCAAGGCGTGCCGCGCGCTCGGCGTTCCGGTCGTGTCGCGCGGCGCCGGAACCGGAATCTCCGGCGGAGCGATTCCGCGCAACGATGGGGTCCTGCTCGTGCTGTCGAAGATGAAGCGCATCGTCGCGGTCGATGCGCTCGCGCGCAGCGCCACCGTCGAGCCGGGGGTGCGCAACCTGCAGGTCTCGGAGACGGTCGCCTGCCATGGGCTCTTCTACGCGCCCGATCCTTCGAGCCAGTCGATCTGCTCCATCGGCGGGAACGTCGCCGAGAACTCCGGGGGCGTGCATTGCCTCAAGTACGGGCTCACGACGCACAACCTCCTCGCGGTTCGCGCGATCGACGCCGACGGCGATGTCGTCGATGCCGGAAGCCTCGCGCTCGATGCACCGGGCTACGACCTCCTCGCGCTCCTGACGGGCAGCGAAGGGAACCTGGGCGTCATCACGCGCGTGACCCTGCGCCTCGTTCCGTTGCCGGAGCGCACCGAGACGATGCTCGCCGCGTTTCCGAGCGTGCGCCAGGCGGCCGAAGCCGTGGGCGAGATCATCGCCGCGGGCATTATCCCCGCGGCGCTCGAGATGATGGATCGCATCGTGATCGAGGCGTGCGAGCGCTTCATGGCGATGGGCTTCCCGGTCGGCGCCGAGGCGTTGCTCCTCGCCGAAGTCGACGGGAGCGAGGAAGACGCGCGCGAATCGCTCGAGTCGGTGCGCGCGATCCTCGATCGGTGCGGCGCGACGGAAGTGCGCGTCGCCGCCAGCGACATCGAGCGCGATCGATTGTGGAAGTCGCGCAAGGGCGCCTTCACCGCGCTCGCGACGATCCTGCCCGACTACTACACCATCGACGGCACCATTCCGCGGCGCTGCCTTCCCGACGTGCTCGAGAGGATCACGGCGCTCGCGGCCGAATACGGGATGACGGTGGGCAACGTCTTCCACGCGGGCGACGGCAACATCCATCCGTGCATCTTCTACGACGCCAACAAGCCCGGCGAGCTCGAGCGCAGCGAGGAATTCGGCGGGCGCATCCTCGAGATCTGCGTCGAGGTGGGCGGCACGATCACCGGCGAGCACGGCGTCGGCATCGAGAAGCTTCGCCAGATGTGCGTGCAGTTCCGCGCGCCCGAGCTCGCCGCCTTCCACGCGGTGAAGGCCGCGTTCGATCCCGACGGCATCCTCAACCCCGGCAAGGCGGTGCCGACGCTCAAGCGTTGCGCCGAATGGGGCGGCACGCACATGCGCGCGGGCCGCATGCCCCACGCCGACATTCCGAGATTCTGATGAGCGAGCCCTTCATCGCCGCGCTGTGCGAGCGCATTCGCGACCACGCCGCTCGCAAGGCGCCGCTGGCCGTGCGCGGCGGCGGCACGAAGGATTTCTACGGGCAAGGATGCGTCGGCGAGGTGCTCGACATGAAGCCCTATGCGGGCATCGTCGCGTACGAGCCCAAGGAGCTCGTGGTAACGGTGCGCGCCGGCACGCGCCTCGTCGAGCTCGAGTCCGCCCTCGCCGCGGAACGGCAGATGCTTGCCTTCGAGCCCCCGCATTTCGGAGAGGGCGCGACCATCGGCGGAGCGGTCGCGGCGGGATTGTCGGGGCCGCGCAGGGCTTATGTGGGTTCCCTGCGGGATTTCGTGCTCGGCACGCGTGTGGTGAACGGCAAGGGAGAGGATCTCGCGTTCGGGGGCCGCGTCATCAAGAACGTCGCGGGCTACGACGTCTCGCGGCTCATGGCGGGCGCGCTCGGCACGCTCGGCGTGATCACGGAGATCTCGTTCAAGGTCCTGCCGCGCCCCGCGCACGAGACGACGCTTTTTTTCGAGCTCGACGAGGCCCGCGCGACCGAACAGGTGAATCGGTGGGCGGGCCAGCCGCTGCCGTTGTCGGCGACCGCATGGGAGGCCGGGAAGCTGCGCGCGCGCCTGTCGGGGGCGGCGAGCGCGGTAGCCGCAGCGAAGGTCAGGATGGGCGGAGAGGAAATCGACGCGGGCAGCTACTGGGGCGACCTTCGCGAGCAGCGGCTCGGCTTCTTCGCGCCCTCGCACGCGCTCTGGAGGCTGTCGGTGCCACAGACGGCGGAGCCGATGGCGGCGGGTCATGCGCAGCTCGTCGAATGGGGCGGCGGCGTGCGCTGGATCAGCGGGGACGCCGATGCCGCGAGCCTTCGCGCCGAGGCGGCTCGCGCCGGCGGCCACGCGACCCTCTTTCGCGGCGGCGACAAGTCCGTCGGCGTCTTCCACCCGCTCGAGCCCGCCGTGATGAAGATCCATCGTCGCCTGAAGGACGCCTTCGATCCCGCGGGCATTCTCAACCCCGGCCGCATGTACGCCTTCTAAAAATTCGTGTCAGGTACGAAATGAAAATGTATACGCTCTATTACTCGCCCGGTTCCTGCTCGCTGGTCGTCCACGTGCTCCTCGAGGAGCTGGGCGTGCCATTCGAGGTGCAGCGCGTCGATCTCGCCGCGAAAGAGCATCTCGGGGATGAATACCGCAAGCTCAACCCGAAAGGTAAGGTTCCGGCGCTCGCGACGCCCGACGGCGTGCTGACCGAGTGCGTGGCGATCCTGCAATACCTTTGCGACAAGCACGATCCGCAGGGAAAGTGGCTGGCCAAGCCCGGCACATGGCAGCGCGCGAAGACTCTCGAGCAGGTCGCGACCCTCGCGACGGAAGTGCACCCCCTCTTCAACCGCTTCTTCCACGCGGACGATTTCTCCGACGCGAAGGACGTTCAGGATGCGGTGAAGTCGCGCGGCACCGAAAAGCTCCTCGCCTATTTCCGCGACCAGGATGCGGCGCTCACCGGGCCCAACTGGTCCGGCGAGGCGATGACCGTGGCCGACATCTACTTCATGGTGATCGCGCGCTGGGGACGCTGGCTCGAGCCATCGACGATCCGCATGAAGAACATCGAGCCGTGGTTCGGCGGCATGACCTCGCGCCCCGCGGTGAAGCGCGCGATGGAGCGTGAAGGCGTCAAGCCTTTCGGCGCCTGATGCAGACCCGCCTCGCCGATTGGATCAAGGACACGGCCGCGGGCGTCGAGGCCGACGCGATCCTGCGCAAGTGCGTGCACTGCGGATTCTGCCTCGCGACTTGCCCGACGTACACGCTGCTGGGCGACGAGCTCGACAGCCCGCGCGGGCGCATCTACCTCATGAAGCAGATGCTCGAGGGCGCTCCGGTGACGCAGCGCACGCAGCTTCATCTGGATCGCTGCGTCACGTGCCGCGCTTGCGAGACGACATGTCCTTCGGGCGTCGAGTACGGCCGCCTGGTCGACATCGGCCGGGACCTCGTCGAGCAGAAGGTTCCGCGCGCGCCATGGGACCGCTTCCGCCGCTGGTTCCTGGGAAGCATGATTCCTTATCGCGGCCTGTTCGGCATTGGACTCGCGCTGGGACGGATGTTTCGGCCGATCCTGCCGTCATCGATCGCGCGAAAGATCCCGCCGCGCAGCGAGCGCGGCGCGTGGCCCGCCGCGCGCCACGCCCGCCGCATGGTCGCATTGGCCGGTTGCGCGCAGCCCTCGATCGCGCCCGGGATCAACGCCGCCGCGGCGCGCGTGCTCGATCGCATCGGCATCACGCTGGTCGAGGCGGCGCCCGCCGGCTGCTGCGGCGCGGTCACGTTCCACCTCAATCACCAGAAGGAAGCGCTGCGCTTCGTGAAGGCCAACATCGACGCGTGGTGGCCGCACGTCGAGGCCGGAGCCGAGGCGATCGTGATCACGGCGAGCGGCTGCGGCACGATGGTGAAGGAGTACGGGCACCTCATGCGGCACGATCCCGATTACGCGGCGAAGGCCGCGCGCCTCTCGGAGCTCGCCCGCGACATCTCCGAAGTGGTCGCGGCCGAGCGCTCGTCGATCGCGGCGAAATTGGTTCCCGCGTCCGGCGGCGAGAAGATCGCCTTCCACTCGCCGTGCAGCCTGCAACACGGGCTGAAGCTGGGCGGCGTCGTAGAGGCGATCCTGCGCGACGCCGGCTGCGCGCTCACGATGGTTCCCGATTCCCATCTCTGCTGCGGGTCCGCGGGAACCTATTCGCTGCTGCAGCCCGCGATCTCGCGCGAGCTGCTCGCCAACAAGGTCGCCGCGCTCGAATCGGGCGCACCCGATACCATCGCCACCGCCAACGTCGGCTGCCTCGCGCATATCGCTTCCGGGACGGAAAAGCCGGTGCGCCACTGGATCGAGCTGATCGACCAGCGGATGAGCTAGCGCCGATAGAGGATAAACAGCTCGTTGCGGTCGCCCGACCGGGAGCCGCGCCACGTTTCCGACCACTCGGGGGCGATGACCGGAAGCCTCAGGGGCTGGGCTTGCACCAGGAGCGCGCGGCACATCGAGGCCTGCGGAAGATCGTCGCGCACCGTGCGGATGTTGGCGAAGTAGTCGAGGAGCGCCCTCTGCGGGTCGCCCAGGTTGTGGCGCGCGATGCACCTGAAGCTCGGCGGAAGCTCCTCGACGACGCGCGCTGCGACCTTGCGATAGCTGCGCGCTTCCTCCACCAACGGAAGCCCGATCGTCATCATCAGCATCCACACCATGGTGATGCCTGCGGTCCAGTTGACCAGCGCGCGCCGCGTCGAGCGAAGCGACCTCGCGACCACCACGACCCAGATGAGCGTGAGCAGCGCCGCGAGCGCGAAGGCGATGAAGCTGAAGCGGTACTTGAAGCCGGGGACCTCCTTCGCGATCCATGAAGCCGCGATCTCCGGGCTTCCCGTCATCGCCGCGAACCACCCGATCCACAGGAGCGCGCCGAACGAAAGGAAGGTCATCATCCCGAACCAGTCGAGCGCGCTCGCCGCGCCGCGCGGCACCGTGTCGAGCTCGGCCACCCCGAGCAACGCGAGCGGAAGCAGGAACGCGAGGCCGTTGGCTTCGCGCGCGTCGCCGAACACCGAAGTGACCAGGAAGAACGCGATGAACGCCGCCAGCGGCAACATGAGGTCGCGCCGGTTGCGAAGGGTGCGCCGCGCGCGCCACAACGCCCATGCGGCGAGCGGCCACGCCGGCCAGGCGTACCAGGGCATGACGCGCGCGAAGTAGAGCAGGTCCATGCCGATGTCGCGGGCCGGGGGCCCGCCCCATCGCGACGCGGTGGCGGTGGCGAGCCACACCTGCAGGTAGCCCGGCGAAGCGCTGGCGAGGGCAAGCGGCCAGATCGCGAGGAGCGGCGCCGCGCACACGATCGCGATGGCGACCGTCTCGAGGTAGCCGCGGGTTCGCCAGAAGCCGCTGATCGCCG
>JADGRS010000150.1 GCA_017880705.1 Burkholderiales bacterium | reverse complement strand
CCGCCTCGAGCATCGCCTGCAGTACTACGACGACCAGCAGACCCAGGCGCTGCCGCGCACGCGCGAGCACCAGGCGCTCATCGCCGAGGCCATGGACTACCCGGACTGGAACGCATTGAAAGCCGAGATCGAGGCGCATCGCGCGCGCGTCCAGGAAGCGTTCAACGCGCTGTTCGAAGCGCAGGCGCCGCGGGAGCGCTCGGCGAAGCTCGCCGCATGGCTGAACGATCCGCAGGCAGCGCCAGACGCGGATGGGCTCGCCGACGACCTCGAGGAGGCGGGAATCGTCGATGCGCCGGCGGTCGCGCGCCGCATCATCGAATTCACGCGCTCGCGCCGCTATCGCGGGCTCTCGGCGGCGATCCGCGCCAAGCTCGAGCGCCTCCTGCCGGATTTCGTCGCGGCCGTCGCGGAAGAAGGCGGGCGCGAGATCACGGCGCAGAGGCTCCTCGCGCTTCTCGAGGCGATCGACGGGCGGGAGGCCTACTACTCGCTCCTCATCGAGTATCCGCAGGTGCTGCGCCGCGCCGCGCACCTGGTGGCGAAGAGCGCGTGGGCCGCCCGCCTCCTTGCGCGGCACCCGATCCTCCTCGACGAGCTCACTCGCGGCGCATCGAGCTTCACGCTCACCGACTGGAAGGCCGAGCGCGCGTCGCTCGCCGAGGAATGCGCGCGCCTCGACGGCGACATCGAGCGCATCATCGACCAGCTGCGCCACTTCAAGCAGCGCCACGTGCTGCGCCTCACCGTCGCCGATCTCGAGGGCGAGCTCCCGGTGATGGCCCTCTCCGACGAGCTGTCGGCATTGGCCGACGCGATCCTCGACGTGACGCTGGTGGAGGCCGCGGCGAGTCTTGGATTGGGCCCCCCACGGGTTGGGGGCGAGCGAGCGCCGGCGCTCGCCGGCCTGTGCGTCGTCGGCTACGGCAAGCTCGGCGGCAAGGAGCTTGGCTACGGCTCGGACCTCGACATCATCTTTCTCTACGACCCCGCAGCCGCGTACGAGCCGCCGGAGAAGCTCGCGAAGGTCGCGCAACGCGTGATCACGTGGCTCACCAGCCACACCGCGGCGGGAGTCCTCTACGACGCGGACCTGCGCCTGCGCCCCGACGGCGACTCGGGACTCATGGTGAGCTCGCTCGCGTCGTTTCGCGACTACCAGATGAAGCGCGCGTGGACCTGGGAGCACCAGGCGCTCACGCGCGCGCGCTTCTCGGCGGGCGATGCCGCGCTCGGCGCGCGCTTCGAAGCGCTGCGCGACGAGATCCTCGCGGTGCCGCGCGACCGCGCGAAGCTCTTCGAGGACATCCTCGCGATGCGCCGCCGGATGCGCGCGGAGAATCGCTCCGAGGCGCAGGAGCTGCGGCAGGTCGAGGGCGGCATCATCGACCTCGAGTTCGCGGTGCAGGCGCTGGTTCTAGCCGAAGGCCCGGCGCATCGCGAGCTTCGCGAGAACAAGGGGAACCACACGTTGCTTCATCGCGCGGGCGACCTGGGACTTCTCGACAGGCGCGTGGCGGCGGACGCCGCGGACGCCTACCTCGCGATGCGCAGGCGCACCCACGAAGCGGCACTGAACGACGAGGAGAGAGTGAAGGTTGCGCCGGGCGAGCTCGAGCAAGAGCGCGACGCGGTGAAGCGGTTGT
The DNA here is from genome assembly GCA_017880705.1 of Burkholderiales bacterium. Classification (GTDB taxonomy): domain Bacteria; phylum Pseudomonadota; class Gammaproteobacteria; order Burkholderiales; family Usitatibacteraceae; genus Usitatibacter. The sequence goes on along the minus strand of JADGRS010000150.1, from coordinate 5,648 downwards.
GGAGTTCGGTCTTCGGCGTGTAATTGGTGTCTGTAATTGGTGTCAGGTACGAATTTCGGCGCAGGCCCCGGCATGCGGGGGCTTTCGAAATTCGTACCTGACACCAATTAGACGACGGCGGTGCGGCGCTCGAGGGGTCCGGTGAGCTGGAAGACCTGCAGCCGCCCCTTGCCCTTCACCTCGAGCTCCTGGCTCGCCTCGAAGCGGAAGCGGTTGTAGAGGCGACGGTGCGTCATCAGGTCGACGACCACGGTCTCGGGCGGCGCGTCGGCGGCGAGGCGGAAGGCGACGTTCACGGTGTCGCCCCACATGTCGTAGATGAATTTCTTCTTGCCGATCACGCCCGCGACGACGGGGCCGGTGCCGATGCCGATGCGGATCTGCAGGCGCTCGCCGGTGCGCTTGCGGTACTCGTCGACCTTCTGGATCATCTCGAGCGCCATGCTCGCCACCGCGTCGGCGTAGTGGATCTGGGCACCGGTATCGAGGCCCGCGCACGCCATGTACGCATCGCCGATGGTCTTGATCTTCTCGACGCGGTGCTTGTCGGCGATGTCGTCGAAGATCGAGAAGACGTCGTTCAGGATCTTCACCGTCTCCACCGGCGAGAGCTCCTCGGTCATGCGCGTGAACCCCACGATGTCGGCGAACATCACGGTAACGTCCGCATGGCCCTGCGCGATGTTGATCTCGTTGCGCTTGAGGCGCTCGGCGATCGCGGGCGGCAGGATGTTGAGGAGGAGGCGCTCGCTGCGGTCCTTCTCGAGCCGGATCTCCTCGTACTGCGCGTCCACCTGCAGGCGCAGCTTCTGCTTCTCGCTCGCGAAGTACCAGAGCAGCGAATAGATCATCACCGAGATCGCCGCGAAGTTGAGCACGAAGAAGACCGCGACCGTCTGAAGGTCGAACTTGTGCACCGTCCCCGACAGCATGTAGTCGAAGACGCCCGCCATCACCGTCATGAAGAGCCAGGCGAAGAACCACGGCATCGACTGGCGCGTGCCGAGCACCGTAACCGCGCCCACCGGCGCCATGAGGCCCCAGAGGCTCACGCCCGACGCGTTCACGAAGTTGCCGATCGACCATTGCATCGCGAACGGCGTGAACAGGATGAGGCCCAGCTGGATCACCGCGAAGGTGTAGAGGCGCCGGAGCTTCCACCACAGCCCGATGGTGATGACCGACAGGCCCTGGAAGATGAGCGGGATCGCGGTGGAGTACTGGTAGCCCATGCTCCAGTAGACGGCGAGCCAGAGGGCGGCCGCGCACATCATGAAGCCCGTGGTGAGCATCAGCATGTCGCCGGAAAGCTTCTCCTCGGGCGACAAGGAACCCGATCGCCCCTTCACGGCCGCCGGGGCCGGGGCGCTGGTGACGAACTTGACCGACGGGTCCCCTGGAGAATCCTGCATGCTCGATTCGATCTGCGACTTCTTATTGTGCTGCCGCAATGAGGGCGATTATGGCATAGAACCCGCGGCGGCTGTCCCCGTGATTTGGGCTAGAATTCCCTCTCTGAGCACTCATTTCCGGAGCGACATTCCATGTCGATGTCTGACCGCGACGGCTTCATCTGGTACGACGGCAAGCTCGTGCCATGGCGCGAGGCCAACACCCACGTCCTCACCCATTCGCTGCACTACGGCCTGGCGGTCTTCGAGGGCGTGCGCGCCTACAAGACCGAGATCGGCACGGCGATCTTCCGGCTGAAGGAGCACACGAAGCGGATGTTCAACTCCGCGAAGATCTACATGATGGAGATCCCATACACGCCCGAGCAGCTGATGGACGCGCAGCGCGAGGTGGTGCGCGCGAACAAGCTCGAGAGCTGCTACTTGCGGCCGCTCGCGTTCTACGGCTCGGAGAAGATGGGCGTCTCGCCCATCGGCGCCAAGGTGCACGTGGCGATCGCCGCGTGGCCCTGGGGCGCGTATCTCGGCGAGGAAGGGCTGAAGAAGGGAATTCGCGTGAAGACCTCGTCGTTCGCGCGCCACCACGTGAACGTCACGATGGCGCGCGCGAAGGTCGCCACTACGTACGCCAACTCGATCCTCGCCAACCTCGAAGCCACGCAGGACGGCTACGACGAAGCGCTCCTCCTCGACACCGACGGCTTCGTCGCCGAAGGCGCGGGCGAGAACATCTTCATCGTGAAGGACGGGCGCGTGTACACGCCCGAGCTCACCACGGCGCTCGACGGCATCACGTGGCGCTCGGTGCAGTCGATCTGCACGGACCTCGGCATCGCGGTCGAAAAGACCCGCCTCACGCGCGACGACATCTACATCTGCGACGAGGCGTTCTTCACCGGCACCGCCGCGGAAGTCACTCCGATCCGCGAGCTCGACCGGCGCGTGATCGGCGCGGGCTCGCGCGGACCCGTGACCGAGCGCATCCAGTCGGCGTTCTTCGACATCGTGCACGGGCGCAACCCCAAGTATCACCACTGGCTTTCCCCCGTGCAGGCGCAAAATGTCGCTACCGTCGGAGCTTGACCAGAAGTGCGTGGAGGTCACGGCGGCGGACCTCCCGCTTCATTGCCCGCTTGCGTCGCAGAAGCTCTGGAACACGCATCCGCGCGTTTACCTGCCGATCGAGGCGACGCGCGAGGCGCGCTGCCCCTATTGCGGCACGCTCTACAAGCTCGTCGGCGATCTCGCCCCTGGCGGGCATTGAACTGACTAAGTCTTGAACCACAGAGACCACAGAGACCACAGAGGGAAGGGCTCTGATGGCTGGACCGGGGTAGCTGCATCCACCACACGCCGAGCAACTCACAAAGGTTTTCCCTCTGTGGTCTCTGTGGTCTCTGTGGTTCAAGACTTTGACCGTGAATGTAAATGGCCCGCACGCTCGTCGTAGCCCCTTCCTGGATCGGCGATGCGGTCCTGTCCCATGCGCTCCTCGTCCGGCTGAAGGAGCGCGACCCGCAGGGCTCCATCGATGTCCTCGCGCCGCCCTGGGTGCTGCCGGTGTACGGGCGCATGCCCGAGGTCGCCGCTACGCTCGCGTTGCCCTTCGGTCACGGAGACCTGAAGCTGGGAGAGCGGCGCCGCTTCGCCCGGTCCCTTCCACGCTACGATCGCGCCGTGGTGCTGCCGAACTCGTTCAAGTCGGCGTTGATTCCCTGGCATGCCGGGATCGCGGCGCGAACCGGTTATCGCGGCGAGATGCGCTACGGACTTCTCAACGACGTGCGAATTCTCGACGAGGAGGAGCTGCCGTTGATCTTCGAACGCTACGCGGCGTTGGCGCAGCCGGCTGGAGAGGCGCTCGCGCGGCCGGTTCCGCAGCCGCGCCTCGCGGTGGACGAGGCCGCGCGCCTCGCGACGGCGCGCAAGCACGGCGTCGATCTCGCGAAGCCGGTCGCCGTGTTCGCGCCGGGCGCGGAGTACGGGCCCGCGAAACGATGGCCCGCGCGCCACTTCGCGGATCTCGCGAAGACGCTGGTGTCGCGCGGACTGCAAGTATGGCTCCTCGGCTCGAAGAAGGACGTCGAAGCGACCGCCGAGATCCAGCGCCTCTCGGGCGAGGCGTGCATCGACTTCGCCTGCCGCACTTCGCTCGACGAGGCGATCGACCTCATGTCGTTCGCCGCGAACGTGGTGACCAACGATTCGGGATTGATGCACATCGCCGCAGCCCTCGATCGCCCGACCGCCGCGATCTTCGGCTCGTCGAGCCCGGCTTTCACGCCGCCGCTTTCGTCGCGGGCGCGCGTCATCACGCTGAAGCTCGAGTGCAGCCCCTGCTTCCAGCGCGAGTGCCCGCTCGGCCATACCAACTGCCTCGTCACCCTCGAGCCCGCGCTCGTCCTCGAGGCGATCGGTTGAGCTACGCGATCGATCCCGACATCACCGTCGCGCGCACGCTGCCGGGCGGCTTCTATTCCGACGCGGCGGCGTTCGAGCGCTCGCGCGAGCGCGTCTTCGCGCGCACCTGGCAATGGCTCGGCGAGCTCGCCGACGTCGCCTCGCCGGCGAGCCTGTCGCCTCGCGACCTGCTCCCCGGATTCATGGACGAGCCCCTGCTTCTCGCCCGCGACGACTCCGGCGCGCTGCGCTGCCTCTCCAATGTCTGCACCCATCGCGGCAACATCCTCGTGAAGTCCCCGTGCGCTGCCAAGGAGATTCGCTGCGGCTACCATTCGCGGCGTTTCGACCTCGCGGGGCGCATGGCCTTCATGCCGGAGTTCCGCGAGGCGAAGGATTTCCCGTCGCCTTCCGACGACCTGCCCCGGGTCGCGCTCGCGCAATGGGCCGGCCACGGATTCGCCTCCCTCGATCCGGTCGCGCCTTTCGGCGACTTCGTCGCCGGCATGGGAAGCGCCGTCGCCGCGATGCCGCTCGATCGCATGCGCCACGACGCCTCGCGAAACCGCGACTACGAGATCCGCGCTCACTGGGCGCTCTACGTCGAGAATTATCTAGAGGGATTCCACATCCCGTTCGTCCACGCGGGATTGAACGCGATCGTCGACTACCCGGCCTATCGAACCGAGCTGCATCGCTGGTCGAACGTGCAGGTCGCGAACGCGAAGGACGGGGCGCCCGCCGCGCAGTACTGGTGGATCTTTCCGAACCTCATGCTCAATTTCTATCCATGGGGACTGTCGCTGAACCTCGTTCTTCCCCAGGCGATCGACCGCACCCGGGTTCTCTTCCGATCGTACGTCTGGGATGCCTCGACGCTCGACCAGGGAGCCGGAGCCGCCCTCGACCGCGTGGAGTGCGAGGACGAAGCGATCGTCGAAGCGGTGCAGCGCGGCGTGCGCTCGAGACTGTACGGGCGCGGGCGCTATTCGCCGGCTCGCGAAGCGGGAGTCCACCATTTCCATCGGCTGATGTGCGGGCTGCTCGAGTGACGGGCCGGCGGCGCCGGGAAACCACTACAATCTTCCGCAGTCCAACGTGCATCGGGGAATTCGTGACCATGAAACTGCGCCATCTCGCCGTGCTCGGGCTTCTCGCCGCCGCGCCCGCGTTCGCCGCCGATCCCGCCTACGTGAAGTCGGTCGAGGATTGGCGCGCCCACGCCGAGCAGAGCCTGCGAAAAGACAACGGCTGGCTCACGCTCGCCGGCCGCTATGCAATGAAGCCCGGCCTCAACACGTTCGGGACCGGCGAGAAGAACGACATCGTGTTCCCCAAGGGCCTCGGCCCCGATCGCATGGGCACCGTGACGGTCGAGCCCGGGCGCGTGTTCGTGAAGCTCGAGCCCGGCCTCGCGATGGTGAAGGACGGCATCCCGATGACCGACAAGGTGATGGGCACCGATCTCGAGAACCGCGACTGGGTTTCGATGGGACGGGCGGCGTTCCACGTGATCGAGCGCGACGGAAAGTACATCCTGCGCCTCGCCGACAACGAGAGCGAAGTCCGCAGCCATTTCGGCGGGCGCGTCTGGTACGGCGTGGACAAGGGCTATCTCGTTCCCGCGAAATTCGTCGCCTACCAGCCGGTGAGGAAGATCCCGATCGTGAACATCCTCGACGAGGTCTCCGACGAGACCGCGCCCGGATACGTCGAGTTCAGGCTGAAGGGAAAGAGGTACAGGCTCGATGCGCTCGAAGAGGACGACGGCCTCTTCATCATCCTGCGAGACGGCACTGCGGGACGCACGACCTACGGATCGGGCCGTTTCCTGTT
>JADGRS010000149.1 GCA_017880705.1 Burkholderiales bacterium | reverse complement strand
GGAGCCGCTGAAGCCGTGCCACGCGTCCCGGGTGGGACGGAAGATCAGCTCGCCTTGTCTTTCGGAGAGGTAGGCACAGCCGCCGATGAACACGGCGGCGAGGATGAGAAAGGCCCGCGCGAAGATTACTTGGCGAGCGCGTACGGCACTGGGAAGACCGACAGCCGGTTCTCGGCCTCGCTCTGCACTAGCAGCCACGTGGCGAACAACACCGCGACGATGGCCGCGACCACTTCGATCGCCGGATTCCTGATGATCTTCCAAATTGCCTTCTGCCAGTTGGTGCCGATGATGGGTTGCATCTCGTCTCCCGACCTCCAGACTCCGACCCCGGGTACGGGAGGGGGTTCCCCCGCCGCACAGGATCGAAATTTGGAGAGTCCCGATGCAATTTCAATGCCGCAATGCACAATCCTCTTTTTGGTGCATCGCAGCAACGCCGCCGCTGGAGCTCACGCCCACTTCTGGGTCGCGAGCGGCAGCGAGCGGGCGCGCTTTCCCGTCAGCGCGAAGAGCGCGTTCGCGACCGCCGGAGCCACCGGCGGCGTGCCCGGCTCGCCCACGCCGGTGGGCCTCTCGCCACCGGGCACCAGGAACACTTCCACCCGCGGCATCTCGTTCATGCGCAGCACGCGGTAGTCGTGGAAATTCGACTGCTCGACGCGGCCCTCCTTGAACGTGATCTCGCCGAAGAGCGCGCCCGAGAGCCCGAAGGCGATCGCGCTCTGCAACTGCGCTTCCACCGTGAGGGGATTCACGACGAGCCCGCAGTCGAACGCGGCGGTCACCTTGTGCACGCGGATTTCGTTGCCATCCAGCGACACTTCCGCCACCTGCGCGCAAATGCTGCCGAACGATTCGTGAACGGCGATGCCGCGCGCGCGTCCCTTCGCCAAGGGCGATCCCCATCCCGCTTTCGATGCGGCGAGGTCGAGCACGCGCGTCACGTTCGGGTGTTTTCCGAGGAGAGCGCGGCGATACGCCACCGGATCCTGGTTCGCCGCGGCGGCGAGCTCGTCGATCATCGTCTCCATCACGAACGCGGTGTGCGAGTTGCCGACGGAGCGCCACCAGAGCACCGGCACGCCGGGATTCACGGTGTGCAGGGTGACGCTCATGTTCGGCAGATCGTAGGGCGTGTCGGACACGCCCTCGGTGCTGGTGGGATCGAGGCCGTCCTTCACCATCATCGCCTCGAACGGCGTCCCCGCCATGATCGAGGGGCCGACGATCGTGTGGCTCCACGCGACGATCTTTCCCTGCGCGTCGAGGCCGGTTTCCACGCGGTGCGCGTACATCGGCCGGTAGTAGCCGCCGCGGATGTCGTCCTCGCGAGTCCACACGACCTTGACCGGCACCTTGACCTTCTTCGCGACCTCGCATGCCTCGACCACATAGTCGGAAACCGGATTGGCGCGCCGGCCGAAGCCGCCGCCCGCGAGCATCGTGTTGAGCTTCACCTGCTCGGGCTTGAGGCCGAGCATCTTCGCCGCCGCCGCTTGATCGACGCCCTGCATTTGGGAGCCGACCCAGATCTCCGCACCATCGGCTTGCACCTCCACAGTGCAATTGAGGGGCTCCATTGGTGCATGGGCGAGGAAGGGAACGCTGTACTCGGCGAGGATCGTCTTCGCCGCGCCCTTCATCGCCTCGGCGTCGTCGGCCTTCTTCGCGGCCTTGCCGGGCGTCTTCGCGGTCTCGGCGAACTGCGCCTTGAGATCCGCCGTCGAGAGCTTCGCGTTGGGCCCGAGGTCCCATTCGATCTCGAGCGCATCGCGGCCCTTCTTCGCCGCCCAGAAATTCCGCCCGACCACCGCCACGCCGTCGCGCAGCTCGACCACGTGCGTCACGCCGGGGACGGACTTCACCTTCTCCGCGTCGAGCTTCTTCACGACGGCACCGAACACCGGCGGGCGCGCGACGACCGCGGTGTGCAGGTTCTTCCTCTGCACGTCCAGGCCGAACTTCGCGTTGCCCTCGACCTTCTCGAGGGAATCGATGCGCCTGGTGGGTTGGCCGATGATCGTGAAGGCCTTCGGATCCTTGAGGACAACCTTGTCGGGGACCGGGAGCTTGCCCGCCGCCTCGGCGAGCTGGCCATAGGAAAGCCTCTTGCCTCCCGGGCCGATCACGAATCCCTTCTCCGCGCGCAGATCCGCCGGCTTCGCCTTCCACTGGTTCGCCGCGGCCTGCACGAGCATCGCGCGCGCCTGCGCGCCCACCGTGCGAAGCTGGTCGTAGGAGTTCCACACCGAGGACGAGCCGCCGGTGAGCTGGATGCCGAAAGCCGTGTGAACGTACTCGGCGCCCGCGGGCGCGAGCTCGTAGCGCACCTTCGCCCAGTCGCACTCGAGCTCCTCGCACAGGATCATCGGCAGCGAGGTCGTCACGCCCTGGCCGAACTCGAGGTGCTTCACCACCACCGTGATCGAGCCGTCCTTGCCGATGCGAAGGAAGGCGTTCGGAGAAATTTTCGGCGGCTGCGGCGCCTGGGCGAACGCATTGCGCCCGCCCCCGCCCGGCAGCCAGAAGGAGATCACGAGCCCGCCCGCGAGGGCGGCGGACGATTCCAGGAAACGCCGGCGCGAGATCGATTTCACGTTCATGGCTGTCCTCAGGCTTTCTTGAGCGAGGCCGCGGCGCTCTTGATCGCCTCGCGCACCCGTTGGTAGGTTCCGCAGCGGCAGATGTTTCCGCTCATGGCGGCGTCGATGTCCGCATCGGAAGGCGACTTGTTCTTCTGCAGCAGCGCCACCGCGCTCATGACCTGCCCCGACTGGCAGTAGCCGCACTGCACGACGTCCTTGTCGATCCACGCCGCCTTCACCGCGCGCGCCGTGGGGCCCTGCGACGTTTCGGAGATGCCCTCGATCGTCACCACTCGCTTGCCCTCGATCGCGGAAACGGGCGTCACACACGAGCGCACGGGCTGCTGATCGACGTGGACGGTGCATGCGCCGCACAGCGCCATGCCGCAGCCGAACTTGGTGCCGGTGAGGCCGAGCTGGTCGCGCAGCGCCCACAGGAGCGGGGTGTCGGGGGCGGCGTTGAAGTCCACCTGCACGCCGTTGACGAAGAATTTGGCCATGGGAATCCCGGATGTGAAAAAGAAGGGGCGGAGCCGCTTATTATGCCTTTGCATGCCTTTGCTATCATGCCGTCGCCTCCCAAGCGCCCACCCCGATGCCCCGTCCCCGAAGCAGGCTCTTCCCCACGCCCGACGACGCCGAGACCGCGTTCTACGACGCGTTCGAGCGCGGCGACCTCGCGGCGATGATGGCGGTGTGGGCAGCGAGCGACGACGTGGTGTGCATCCATCCGCAGGGGCCGCGCCTCATCGGGTTCGAGGCGGTGCGCGAGAGCTGGGCGCAGATCTTCGCCGGCGGATCGCAGTTGCGAGTGCGCACGACCGAGGCGCGCGTCTTCGACAGCCAGACCCTTGCTGTGCACACGGTGATCGAGCTGGTCGCGCCTCCCGGAGAGCATGCGAACGTGACCTCGATCCTCGCGACCAACGTCTTCGAGCTCACCGACGGCGGCTGGCGGATGGTGATCCACCATGCGGCGCCCGCTCCCGCCGAAGCCCAGCCGCGCCGCGAAGAAGCGGCCCCGCCCTCGCACACGCTGCATTAGCCGCATTCGCGGCGCTCAAAGCTTTATCCGCCGATGAACGCCGTTACCCCAGGAGCAAGTCCTGTCTTCGTGAGCGCTCGTCCGGCAAGCCTTCTCACCAAGGGACTTTGCGGCGTTCATCGGCGTTCATCGGCGGATTCAAAGCTCTTTGCGTGCCTGGTCGCACTCTTTCTCGCCACCGCTGTTGAGGCGGCCGACATGCGAAAGGTGGTGCGGACGGCCTCCCCGAGCGCGGAAAGCAAGCTCGACCCGCAAGCCGAGAGCGACGAGATGAGCGGGTCGATCAACGACCAGATCTTCGATTCCCTCCTCGAGTACGACTACCTCGCGCGCCCCGCGAAGCTGAGGCCGCGCGCGGCGGCGGCGCTTCCCGAAGTGAGCGCCGATGGAACCACGTTCACGATCCGCATCAAGCGCGGCGTCTACTTCACGCCCGATGCCGCGTTCCGGGGCGCGCGCCGCGAGCTCGTCGCCCAGGACTACGTCTATTCGATCAAGCGCCTCCTCGACCCGAAGCTCACCAGCCAGTGGCTGTTCCTCGTCGAGGGAAAGATCAGGGGCGCGGACGCGCTGATGGCCGAGGCGAAGAAGACGCAGCGCTTCGACTACGACCGGCCCGTCGAGGGGCTGGTCGCGCTAGACCGTTACACGCTGCGCATCCGCCTCAACAATACGGACTTCGGATTCCCCTACGTGCTCGCGTTGCCGGCCACGGCCGCCATCGCTCGCGAGGTGCGCGAATACTACGGAGACGATTTCCACGCCCATCCGGTCGGCACCGGCCCCTACTTCCTCAAGGAGTGGGTGCGCGGCTCGCGCGTGGTGCTCGAGGCGAATCCCGATTTCCGCGAGGAGACCTTCGAGAGCGTGGGCGGCGAAGACGCGTACTCGAGGCAGATCGCCGCGAACCTGCGCGGCAAGCGCATCCCGATCGTCGGCCGCATCGAGATCTACGTGATCGAGGAGGCGCAGCCGCGCTGGCTCTCGTTCCTCAACGGCGAGCACGACTACATCCGCCCGCTCCCCGAGGAGTTCGCGCAGATCGCGATGCCCGGCGGAGCGCTCGCGCCGAACCTGCGCAAGAAGGGCCTGCGCACCACGCCCGACGAGATCGCCTACACGACTTACACGACCTTCAACCTGCTGCCCGAGATCGACGGCAGGAGGAACGACGTGGGCGGCTACTCGCCCGAGCGCGTGGCGCTGCGGCGCGCGATCGCCATGGCGTTTCGCATCGACGAGCAGATCGCGATCCTCGACAAGCACCAGTCGACGCGCGCTTACTCGCCGCTGCCCCCGGCGGTCGCGGGATACGACCCGAAGTTCGTGAGCCCGACCCTCGAGTACAACCCGGCGAAGGCGAAGGCGCTCCTCGACATGTTCGGCTTCGTCGACCGCGACGGCGACGGCTATCGCGAGAATCCCGACGGGTCGCCCCTTTCTTTCGAGCACGCCTCCATTCCCACGGTGCGCGAGCGGCAGAGGAACGAGCTGTGGAAGAGATCGATGGACGACATCGGCGTGCGCGTGACCTTCGGCAAGGTGGAGAAGCTGCCGGAGCTTCGCAAGCAGGCGCAGCTCGGCAAGGTGCAGTCGTTCAGCTACGGATGGATCGCCGACTATCCCGACGGCGAGAACTTCCTCCAGCTGTTCTGGAAAGCCTCCATCGGGCAGACCAACTACGCGATGTTCGACCTGCCCGAATACAACGCGCTCTACGAGAAGGCGAAGCTCCTTCCCGACGGCCCCGAGCGCAACGCGTTGTACGAGCGCATGGTGAAGCTGATCCTCGTCTATGTGCCCTGGATGGTGGAGACCTACAAGGCGCAGAACATCGTGATGCAGCCCTGGCTCCTCAACTTCAAGAAGCATCCCTTCTCGCACGAGCCCTGGCGCTACCTCGACATCGACCTCTCCCGCCATCCGCCGAGCTAAGTCGTTTGTCCGCGGATTCAAAGCCGCGTGTCCGCATCACTCACAGCCCGCTTCATGATCTAATTTCCGGATGGCCACACTGGCAACGGATCAAAGGGCGGCCCCCGGCCTCTTCGGCAACCTCGTCGTGGCCGCGCTCGTCCTGCTCCTCGCTTACCAGCTCGCGCACTGGACGTGGGTATTCGTCGCGCCCGCGCCGGTGGCCGCGGTGCCCGACGGCGCGCCGGCGGTGAATCTAGCGGCGGTGGCGAAGCTTTTCGGCGCGGGCCCGCCCGCGAATTCGCCGGGCGCCGCCGCCTCGACCTCGGGACTGCGGTTGAAGGGCGTGATCGCGCCCGACCAGGGGCCCGCGGCTTCGGCGATCTTTTCCACCGGGGCCGGCAAGGACCTCGCGGTCTTCGTCGATCGCGAGGTGCAGCCGGGCGTGAAGCTCCTCGAGGTGCGGCCCGACTACGTGATCGTCTCGCGCGCCGGCGAGCGCGAGCGCATCGATCTCGACACGCGCCGCGCGAGCGTCGCCGCGACTTCCACCGCGAGCCGGGTGACGGGATTCAGGATCAACGTCGCGAAATCCGGCGCGAACAACTTCAGCCTCTCGCGCAAGGAGCTCGACGACGCGCTGCGCGATCCCCAACAACTCGGATACCTCGGCCAGATCGGAATGCCCCCGAGCGGGGGCGTGCGCATGGACGCCGCGCCCGGCGGCAGCCTCGCGCAGAAGCTGGGACTGCAGCCCGGCGACATCATCAAGAAATTGAATGGGCAGAACGTCGCCTCGCCGGGCGACCTGGCGCGCCTTTACCAGCAGTTCGGGACGCTTTCGATGATTCAGGCCGAAGTCCAGCGCGGCAGCGCGACGATCCAGCTCTCCTACGCGATCCAGCCCTAGACGCTCCTCAATGTGGAGTCGGTCGCGAAGCCGGGGTCTTGCCCCGGTTTTCGTCTTACAATGCCAGATAAATCAAAGCAGAAGCCCCACTACGTGACAACGTTTCTAAGTCGATACCGTGCCCGCCTGGGCGTCGTCCCCGCCGCCTTGGCGCTGGGACTGCATTGCTTCGCGGCCCTGGCGCAGGCGCCTTCCACGGCCGCTTCGCCAGCCCCGCCCGCCGCGTCCGGCCCCGCCTCGGGGGTCACGACCTCGAACGGCGACGAGAAGATCACGGTGAACTTCGTCAACGCCGACATCCAGTCGGTGATCAAGACGGTCGGCCAGCACACCGGGCGCAACTTCATCCTCGATCCGCGCGTGACCGGCACGGTGAACATCGTCTCGGATCGCCCGGTGTCGAAGGACATGCTCTACCAGATCCTCCTCTCGACGCTGCGCGTGCAGGGCTACGCCGCGGTGGAAGACGGCGGCTTCGTGAAGATCGTTCCGGAAGCCGAAGCGAAGACGAGCGCGGGACCGGTAGGCGAGCAGGCCGCGCGCACACCGGGCGATCGCATCGTCACGCAGGTCTTCATGCTGCAGAACGAGTCCGCGGTGCAGCTCGTGCCGGTGCTGCGCCCCCTCGTCACCGCCAACAACTTCATCGCTGCGTATCCCAACAACAACGCGATCCTCATCACCGACTACGCGGAGAACGTGCGCCGCATCCAGCGCATCATCCAGTCGATCGACATTCCGGCTTCGGGTGATGTGCAGGTGATCCGCCTGCAGAACGCATCGGCGATCGACATCTCGCAGATCCTGCAGCGCCTCATCCCCGAGACGGTGCCCTCCCCGACGGCGCCGGGGACGCCCCCGAAGGTCGCCATCGCGGTCGACCCGCGCACCAACAGCCTC
>JADGRS010000148.1 GCA_017880705.1 Burkholderiales bacterium | reverse complement strand
AGGTGATGCGACGCCTGGCGGCGATCACGCGCAAGGACAACGTGCAGTTCGACGGCATGGCGCGCGTATCGCACGTGACCGACGCCACGGACTGGCGCGTCGAGTATCCGTTCGTCGTCGGGAATCCCGACACCGAGGAGGAGTGCGCCCTCATCGTGAAGGCGTTGATCGAGCTCGGCCTCACCATCATTCCGCGCGGCGGCGGCACCGGGTACACGGGCGGCGCGATTCCCCTCGACCGGCTTTCGGCGGTCGTCAATACCGAGAAGCTCGACACCGTCGGCGCGATCGAGCGGCGCGTGCTGCCGGGCCTCGTGGAGCCGTGCCCGGTGATCCGCTGCGGCGCCGGCGTCGTCACCAAGCGCGTGATGGAGGCGGCCGAGGAGCAGGGCCTCGTCTTCGCGGTCGATCCCACCTCGGCCGACGCGTCGTGCATCGGCGGAAACGTCGCGATGAACGCCGGCGGGAAGAAGGCCGTGCTCTGGGGCACGGCGCTCGACAACCTCGCGGGCTGGCGGATGGTCACGCCCGATGCGCAGTGGATCGAGGTGGAGCGGCTCGACCACAATCGCGGGCGCATCCACGACGCGCCTCTGGCGCGCTTCCGCATCACCCGCTTCGACACCGACGGCACGACGCGCCTCGGCGACGAGCTGCTCGAGGTCGAGGGCCGGCGCTTGCGCAAGGAAGGCCTGGGCAAGGACGTCACCGACAAGTGGCTCGCCGGATTGCCCGGCGTGCAGAAGGAAGGCTGCGACGGCCTCATCACGTCGGCGACCTTCATCCTGCATCGCATGCCCAAGTACGTGCGCACCGTGTGCCTCGAGTTCTTCGGCGACGTGAAGAAGGCGGTGCCCTCGATCGTCGAGGTGAAGGACTACCTCGACCGCCACCCGAAGGCGATCCTCGCGGGACTCGAGCACCTCGATGAGCGCTACGTGAAGGCGGTCGGCTACGCGACCAAGGCGAAGGGCCGCGGGCGCCCGCGCATGATCCTCCTGGGCGACATCGTGAGCGACGACGAGAACGCCGCGGCCGAGGCGGCCTCGCACGTCGTGCGCATCGCCAACGCGCGCGACGGCGAGGGATTCATCGCGGTGACCGCGGAGCAGCGCAAGCGCTTCTGGCTCGATCGCGCGCGCACCGCCGCGATCTCGAAGCACACCAACGCGTTCAAGATCAACGAGGACGTCGTGATCCCCCTCGACCGCCTCGGCGACTACACCGAGGGCATCGAGCGCATCAACATCGAGTTCTCGATCGCGAACAAGCTGAAGCTCGTCGCCGGCCTCTCGGAGCTGTTCTCGAAGGAGCTTCCCGTCCACGCCGAGGCGAAGGTCGACCGCGCGGAGCTCTACGCGGACCGTCCCGCGCAGGCGCTCGAGCTGCTGGATCGCGTCGCGCGGCGCTGGAGCCTCATCCTCGCCAGCCTCGATCGCGGCACGGGCGAGGTGCGCGCGGACCTCGAGGCGCTCGCAGTGGCCCCGCAGGCCATCGGCCGGGACGACGCTGAAACCGTCTTCTCGCGGGTGCAGCTTCACCAGATGGTCGTCTCCTGGAAGAAGGAGCTCCGCGAGCCGCTGCGCCTGATCTTCGCGGGCCGCGACTTCGAGCCGATGATGGCCGCGATCGAGGCGGTGCACGCGCGGGTGCTGCGCTCCCGCGTCTTCGTCGCGCTGCACATGCACGCGGGCGACGGCAACGTCCACACCAACATCCCCGTCAACTCCGACGACTACGAGATGCTGCGCGAAGCCAACGGAGCGGTCGCGCGCATCATGAAGTTCGCGCGCGACCTGGGCGGGGTCATCTCGGGCGAGCATGGCATCGGCCTCACCAAGATCGAGTACCTGACCGCCGCGGAGCTGAAGCCCTTCGCCGACTACAAGCAGCGCGTGGATCCCCACGGGCGGTTCAATCGCGGCAAGCTTCTCGCGGGCGCGGACCTGCGGCACGCCTACACGCCGTCCTTCGCGCTGATCGGCCACGAGTCGCTCATCCTCGAGCAGACCGCAGTCGGCGCCATCGCCGACTCGGTGAAGGATTGCCTGCGCTGCGGCAAGTGCAAGCCCGTGTGCACGACGCACGTGCCGCGCGCGAACCTGCTCTACAGCCCGCGCAACAAGATCCTCGCGCTCGGCCTTCTCACCGAGGCATTCCTCTACGAGGAGCAGACGCGCCGCGGCGTGTCCATCCGGCACTTCGACGAGTATGGCGACGTCGCCGACTATTGCACGGTCTGCCACAAGTGCGAGTCGCCGTGCCCGGTGGACATCGACTTCGGAGACGTGTCGATCGCGATGAGGAACCTCCTCGCGAAGCTTCGCAAGCGCCGGTTCAACGTCGGCACCTGGGCCGCGATGCAGTTCCTCAACGCGCAGGATCCCGCGAAGATCAAGGTGATCAAGGCGCTGATGATCGACTTCGGCTTCCGCGCGCAGCGCTTCGCGAACAAGGTGTGGGGCCGCACGCCGTTCGTGCAGGGCGTGGTCAGGCATCCCCCCGCGACCGTCGGCAAGGCGCCCCTGGCCTCGCAGGTGATCCACTTCATCAACAAGCCCATGCCCGGCGGGCTTCCGAAGAAGACGGCGCGCGCGCTCCTCGACGTCGAGGACCCGGCGATGGTGCCGATCATCCGCGATCCCGCGAAGATGAACGAGGACTCGGAGGCGGTGTTCTATTTTCCCGGCTGCGGGTCGGAGCGGCTCTTCGGCCAGGTGGGGCTCGCCACCCAGGCGCTCCTCTATCACGTCGGAAGCCAATGCGTGCTGCCTCCCGGGTACCTCTGCTGCGGCTACCCGCAGACCGCCGCGGGCCGCGCCGACAAGGGCGAGCAGATCACGATCCAGAACCGCGTGCTCTTCCATCGCGTGGCCACGACGCTCAACTACCTCGACATCAAGACCGTGGTCGTATCCTGCGGCACCTGCATGGACCAGCTGCAGAAATACGAGTTCGACAAGATCTTCCCGGGCTGCCGCCTCCTCGACATCCACGAGTACCTGATGGAGAAGAACGTGCGGGTCGAGGGCGTGAAGGGCGTGCGCTACATGTACCACGACCCGTGCCACTCGCCGATGAAGACCTACCAGCCCCTGAAGGTCGTGAACGAGCTCATGGGGCAGGAGGTGGGCCTCAACGATCGCTGCTGCGGCGAGTCCGGGACGTTCGCCGCGACCCGGCCCGACATCGCGACCCAGGTGCGCCACCGCAAGGAGGAGGAGATGCGCAAGGGAGCGGCGAAGGTGCGAGCCGACGGCTTCAGCGGCGAGGTGAAGGTCCTCACCTCGTGCCCTTCGTGCCTCCAGGGACTGCAGCGATACAATCCGGATTCGGCAACCTCGGCGGACTACATCGTCGTCGAAATGGCGAGAAGCCTGCTCGGCGAGGACTGGATGAAGGAGTTCGTCGAGCGTGCCAACCGCGGAGGCATCGAGCGCGTTCTGCTGTGACCGGCCGGCGGCTTCGGCCGCGCCGCGCATTCGTCAGCCGTTTCAGGCCGTTCGGCTGAAATTGCTGGCCACCCGCGCGGGTTTCGACAACCATCGGAGTCAACGTCGCATGAATTCGTCTTCCGCACCTTGCGAGTTCTGCGCGGCCCCGGGCGGGGCCGTGCTCTGGCAGAATGATCTTTGCCGCGTGGTGCGGGCGGACGAGCCGGACTATCCGGGTTTTTGCCGGGTGATCCTCAAGCGCCATGCGACCGAGATGGCCGACCTCGGGGAGGACGAACGCAGTGGCCTCATGGCGGTGGTATTCGCGGTGGAGGCCGTGGTGCGCGAGACGATGCAGCCTCACAAGATGAACCTGGCGAGCCTGGGCAACATGATTCCTCACGTGCATTGGCACGTCGTGCCTCGTTTCGAGGACGATCGCCACTATCCCGGCCCGATCTGGGCCGCTCCGCGGCGCGAGAGAGGCGTCGCGCCGGAGCGGGCCAAGCGCGCCGAAGGGATCGCCGCCGCCCTGGCCCGGCGGCTCGGGAGCTAGCGATGGCCTCCCTCACCCCGCCCGCCCCGCGCGCCCTCGCCTATAGCGACGGGCGGGGCTGCAAGGAGTGGCTGAACGCGCTCCCGCTCACCAACATCCCGCAGGCGCAATCGTTGGTGCTCGAATCGCTGAGCGCGCTCAACGCCGCCGAGGTGGACGATCTCGAGCGCCTCAAGTGCCTCGAGCTCATGCGCGACAAGATCGCCTTCCTGCAGGGGGAGCAGCGTTCGCGCTACTTCGGCAAGACCTTGCCGCTGTCGGTGAACGACAGCAACGCGTGGGTCACGGGCCGCACGCTCCTCGAGGAGATGGAGACCGGGTACCGTCATTGCCTCGCGGCCGCCGAAGCGGGCGGCGGCCTCGCGGGGCACAAGGCGCTCATCGCGCAGCGCATCGCGCGCTATATCGGCACGCAGATGATGTTCCACGCGATCGTGTACCGGCGCTTCGATCCGCAGCTCTGGACGCGGCTGCACCAGCTGTACCTCGAGGCAGACCATGGCGGATACGCCGCGGAACGCGTGAAGGACTCGCTCGAAGGCGACGGGGGGCTTTCGAGCGTCGCCGAAACGTACGTGCAGATCGTGTTGCTCCAGGCGGCGTTCCTTTCCGAGATGACCGCGCCGCAGATGGATTTCGCCGAAGCGCTGATCAAGCTCTGGGCTCGAAAGGTCGCGTTGACCGATCAGTCGCCCGAGACGAACCGCGGCAGGCTCGATCCGCTGGTGGTCGACCTGGCGAAGCCGATCGGCGCGCGGCCGCAGCCGCGCGGCGAGATCCTCCCCGCGCAGCGCGCGCTCGACATCCACGCGCTTTCGATCAGCATGCGCAAGCGCATCCATGGGCTGCAGAATGGCGAGGACCTCCCGACCCTCGGGCTGCCCGCCGAGGCGGGCGCGCTCGATGCGCTCATGGAGCTGCAGCGCCTGCACAAGCTGTGGTGCGAGGGGGCGCCTCCGCGTCCCGCGGCGCAGCCCGCGTCGAAGCCGACCGCCGGCCTCGTCTTCGGGATGGCCGAGATCCACTTCTTCGTCGGGGCGGGCAAGCCTTTCGAGCAGCCCGACAAGAAGCGCGAGATGACGCGGCAGGAGAAGCAGGACATCGAGGTCTTCGGCCGCGTGCGCGAGCAGACCCAGAGCAAGATGGTCGCGAACTTCAACTACACGGTCGAGGCATGGACGCTCGTCGACGAGATGCTGGGCGCGGTTCGCGTGCAGCGCCCGGCGACCGCGTCGAAGGGGATCGCGATCGGGCGCCTCGTCGCCATCCGCATGGGCGATGCCGGGCCCTTCTACCTGGGCGCGCTGAGCGAGCTCGCCAGCGAGACCGACGGGCGCATCATCGCCACGGTCACGCTCTTTCCCGGCAAGCCCGAGACCATCTGCGTGCGCGCGGGCGACGCGCGCAATCGCGCCAACGCGCACTGGACGCAGGGGCTTTCGCTTCCGGCGCTCGAGAAGCTCAACATTCCTTCCTCCCTCGTGGTTCCCAGCGGCATGGGCACGCGGGGCCGCGGCATCGAGATGTGGAGCGAGGGCGTCCGGGAATCGACGGTGGAGGAAGTGCTCCAGCGCGGCGCCGACTTCGACCGCGTCACGACTTTCTAGGAGCGATTCGCGGTCGGGGAGGGGGTCGCTGCGCGAGCGCGCTCCAGGGCGTCGAGCAGGTCCACCGCGGCGTTGCGCCCGGTCTGCTGCGCGATCTCGACGATGCAGGTCGGGCTCGTCACGTTGATCTCCGTCACCCAATCGCCGATCACGTCGAGCCCCGCGAAGACGATGCCCGCCTTCACCAGGTGCGGCCCGATCGTCTCGGCGATCTCGAGGTCGCGCGCCGAGATCGGCTGCGCCACGCCCCGGCCCCCGGCGGCGAGGTTGCCGCGCGTCTCGCCCGCCTTCGGGATGCGCGCGAGGCAATGGGAGAAGGGTTTCCCGTCGATCACCAGCACGCGCTTGTCGCCCTTCGCGATCTCGGGGATGTAGCGCTGCGCCATCACGGTGCGAGCGCCCAGGTCGGTGATCGCCTCGACGATCACGTTGCGGTTCACGTCGTCGGATTTCACGCGGAAGATCATGGCCCCGCCCATGCCGTCCAGCTTCTTCACGACGACGTCGCGGTGCTCGTCGATGAAGGCGTGGATGCGCGCCATCTCGCTCGCGACGAGCGTCGGCGGCGCGAGGGACGCGAAGGCGAGGATCCCCAGCTTCTCGTTCCAGTCGCGAAGCGCGCGCGGCCGGTTCACGACGCACGCGCCCTCGGCCTCGACGCGATCGAGGAGGAGCGTCGCGTTGTAGTACTCGAGGTCGAACGGCGGGTCCTTGCGCATCAGGACGAGGTCGAACCCGGAAAGCACGTCGTCGCGCGCCGCGTCGGCGCGGTACCACGCGTGGTCGTCGTCGCTCACCGAGAGCTTGCGCACCGAGGCCATCACTCGGCCCTCGCGCAAATACATGGAGCGCGCCTCGAGCGCGTGCACCTCGTGCCCGCGGCGCCGCGCCTCGCGCATCATCGCGACGCTCGAGTCCTTGTAGGCCTTGAGGGTTTCCAGCGGGTCCAGCACGAACGCGAGCTTCATGCGTTCGCCGCCCTCACCTCCAGCGCGGAATTGCGCTCGACGAGCTCCTCGACCTCGATCGCGGCGGCGAGGTTGGCGAGGCGCGCCACGACGCCGTAGGTGTAGAAGCGATTGGGCGGATCGCCGGGCTTTCCGGCGCAATCCGGCGAGTGGCAATTGGTCTCGAAGGCGAGCGGCACGTACTTGGCGCCCGGCGAGTTCAGGTTCTCGTCGACGCCGCGCTCGGTGTGCACGCGATAGAAGCCGCCCACCACGAACTGGTCCATCATGTAGACGACCGGCTCGGCGACGGCGCCGTCGACGCTCTCGAAGGTGTAGACGCCTTCCTGGATGATCACCTCGTGGACCGGCTGCCCTTCCTTGATCACCGACATCTTGTTGCGCGTCTTGCGATTGAGGTTCCTCACGTCGTCGACGCTCTTCACCGTCATGATGCCCATGCCGTAGGTGCCCGCGTCGGCCTTCACGATGCAGAACGGCAGCTCGGTGATGCCGTAGTGCGCGTACTTCTCGCGCACCTCGTTCAGCACGTACTCCACGTTCGCGGCGAGGCAATCCTCGCCTTCCTTCTCGTTGAAATTCACCTTGCCGCATTGGCTGAAGGCGGGGTTGATCACCCACGGATCGATGCCGATCAGCTTCGCGAAGTCCTCGGCGACCCGGTTGTAGACGTGGAAGTGATGCGACTTGCGGCGCGTGGACCATCCGGAGACCAGGGCGGCACGACCGGCTGCTCGATGCCCCGCAGGATCGCGGGGATGCCCGCGGACAGGTCGTTGTTGAGAAGCACCGCGCAAG
>JADGRS010000147.1 GCA_017880705.1 Burkholderiales bacterium | reverse complement strand
AAATCCGCCTCGGCCAGGTCGAGGAACTCGGCGGCGTGGACGATCCCGGCGTTGGCCACGAGGATGTCGACGCGGCCGAACTCATTGACCGCCGCGGCGATCGCGGCATCGACCTCGATCCTGCGCGAGACGTCGCAGCGCGTGAAGCTCGCGTTGAAGCCGTCGGAGCGCAATCGCAGGGTCTCGCTGCGGCCGGCCTCCTCGTTCACGTCGGTGAGCAGCACCCGCGCGCCCTCGCGCGCGAAAGCTCGCGCGCACGCAAGACCGATGCCCTGCGCCGCACCGGTGACGACCGCGACCTTGTCGGAAAGCCTCACGAAGCTATTTCGCGGCGGGCTTCACCGCGTCGGCGAGCTCGGCGCAGAAGGCATCCATTCCCGCGGGGCAGCTCGCCTTCGCGCGAGAATAGACGGTCGGCTGGTCGTCTTTCGCGGCGGGGCTCTTCAGCCGCGCGTGAACCCACTCCTTGAACTCGGGGTCCTTCTGCATCGCCGCGGCGAGCGTGTCGACGCCCTTCCATTCGACCATGAGGCGCATCAGCGAATCGGTGTATCCGTCAGCGACGGCGCCCGTATCGCAATGGCGATAGTCCTGCCACGACTTGTAGAGCTGGTTCCAGTTGTTGGAGCGTTCGATCGCCTTCTCGGCGTTCGCCGCGTCGGCCTTGGTGCAGGGCTTGTCGGCGGCGCAGGCGATGGATCCCGCACCCAGCGCGAAGCATGCCGATGCGAGTGCGATGCGCAGGAAGCTCATGTCATGCCGCCTTGCCGGAGCGCTGCCCCGCTCGCGAGAGCCGCTCGCGCACGCTGCGCGCGATGCCCTCGGCATCCAGCCCGCAATCGACCAGCAGCTGGTGCGGATCGCCATGCTCGACGAATTCGGCGGGGAGCCCGAGCGTGAGCACCGGAACCGCGAGGCCGTCGGCGGCAAGCGCTTCGAGCACGGCGGCGCCCGCGCCGCCCGCGACCACGTTCTCCTCGATTGTGACCAACAGGTCGTGGGAAGTCGCGAGCTTGAACACGAGGTCGCGATCGATCGGCTTCACGAAGCGCATGTTGACGACCGTGGCGTTCAGCTCCGCGCCCGCGTCCAGCGCGGGCTTCAGCATCGATCCGAACGCGAGGATCGCGATGCGCTTGCCCTCGCGCCGCACTTCGCCCCGCCCGACGGGAATGGCGTGCATCTCGCGCTGCACCTCGACGCCGACGCCGGCGCCGCGCGGATATCGAACCGCGGTGGGCGTATCGAGCGTGAACGCGGTGTAGAGCATCTGGCGGCACTCGTTCTCGTCGGCGGGCGCCATCACGGTCATGTTCGGGATGCAGCGCAGGTACGAGAGGTCGAACGCGCCGTGGTGCGTCGGGCCATCGGCTCCGACCAGGCCACCACGGTCGAGCGCGAAGACGACGGGAAGGTTCTGCAGCGCGACGTCGTGGATGAGCTGGTCGTAGGCGCGTTGCAGGAAGGTCGAGTAGATCGCGACCACGGGCTTCATCCCCGCGACCGCAAGCCCTGCGGCGAACGTCACCGCATGCTGCTCGGCGATGCCGACGTCGAAATAGCGATCGGGAAAGCGCTGCGAGAATTTCACGAGGCCCGAGCCTTCGCGCATCGCGGGCGTGATGCCGATCAAGCGCTCGTCGGCCTGGGCCATGTCGCAGAGCCAATCGCCGAACACCTGCGTGTAGGTGGGCTTCGGAGCCGCGTCCTTCGCGGTCGCGGCCTTCACGATCCCCACGCCCGGATCGAACTTGCCGGGGCCGTGATACGTGATGGGATCTTCCTCGGCGTGCTTGTAGCCTTGCCCCTTGCGGGTCACGACGTGGAGGAACTGCGGGCCCGTGAGTCGCTTCACGTTCTGCAGCGTGTCGATCAGCACGTCGATGTTGTGGCCGTCGATGGGGCCGGTGTAGTTGAAGCCGAACTCCTCGAACATCGTCGAGGGCGTGAGCATGCCCTTGGCGTGCTCCTCGAAGCGCTTGGCGAGCTCCTTCATCGGCGGCGCGACCGAGAGCATCTTCTCCGCGGTCTTCTTGGTGGCGGCGTAGAAGCGCCCGGACATGAGCTTCGCGAGATAGTTGTTGAGCGCGCCCACGTTCTCCGAGATCGACATGTCGTTGTCGTTGAGCACCACGATCACGTTCGCGTCGGCCTGCTTCGCGTTGTTGAGCGCCTCGAACGCCATGCCCGCCGTCATCGCGCCATCGCCGATGACCGCGACCACGCGATGGTCGAGGCCCTGCCGGCGCGCCGCCACCGCCATGCCGATCGCCGCGGAGATCGACGTGGAAGAGTGCGCGGTGCCGAACGTGTCGTAGCGGCTTTCCTCGCGCCGCGGGAAACCCGCGATGCCGCCCTTCTGGCGCAGCGTCCTCATGCCCTTGCGCCGTCCCGTGAGGATCTTGTGGCCGTAGGTCTGGTGGCCCACGTCCCAGATGAGCTTGTCATCGGGCGTGTTGAAGACATAGTGCAGCGCGATGGTGAGCTCGACCGTGCCCAGGTTGGAGGACAGGTGCCCGCCGGTCGATGCGACCGAATCGACGATGAACGCGCGCAGCTCCGTGGCCAGTTGCGCAAGCTGCTTGCGGTCGAGCGCCCGCAACTCTGCGGGATCGTCGACCGTTTCGAGGAGGGGGTAGGCGCTCATGAGAAGAGTCCCATTCTAACGCCGGCGGTGGACGATGAAATCCGCGATCTCCCGGAGCCGCTCGGCCCTCTCGCCGAAGCCCGCGAGCGCCTCGCGCGAATCCTCGAGCAGCTCGAGGGCGAAGCGCTTCGCTTCGGCGAGTCCCATGAGGCTCGTATAGGTAGGCTTGCCGGCGGCCTTGTCCTTGCCCGCGGTCTTGCCGAGGACCGCCGAATCGCCTTCCTCGTCGAGGATGTCGTCGACCACCTGGAAGGCGAGGCCCACGCACTTCGCGTAGCGATCGAGGCGCTCGAGCTCCGCGGCCGCGATCGCGGCGCCCCCCGATTCCGACCCGCATTGCGCGCCCATCAGCACCGAGGCGCGGATGAGGGCGCCGGTCTTGAGGATGTGCATGAACTCGAGCTCGGGAAGCGTGATGCCGCGGCCAACCGAATCGAGGTCGATCGCCTGGCCCCCCGCCATGCCGCGCGAGCCGCACGCGGCGGCGAAGAGCTTGATCATCTCGAGCTGCGCGTCGCCGCCCTGCGCGAGGCGATGGTCGGCGAGGAGCTGGAACGCGAGGCTCTGCAGCGCATCGCCCGCGAGGAGCGCGGTGGCCTCGTCGAACTCCACGTGGCACGTGGGCTTGCCGCGCCGAAGCACGTCGTCGTCCATGCACGGAAGGTCGTCGTGGATGAGCGAATACGCGTGGATCATCTCGACCGCCGACGCGACGATCTCGAGGCGGCGCGGCGCGGCGCCCGTCGCCTCGCCTGCGCCGAACACGAGCATCGCGCGCACGCGCTTGCCGCCGCCGAGCGTCGCGTAGCGCATCGCGTCGTGGAGCCGCATGGGGACCGTTTGCTGCGACGGGAGGAATTCCGCGAGCGCCGTTTCCATCCGGGCGGCCACGTCACGCGACCACGCCTGGAAATCCGGCTCCTTCACTTCGTTTCGGGGGTGAAGTCGCGCAACGTGTCGCCTTCGAGGACCGCGATGCGTGCCTGCGCATCCACCAGCTTCGACTCGCAGAACTTCACGAGCTCCGCGCCGCGCTGGTAGGCGGCGAGGGATTCCTCGAGCGGAAGCTTGCCGTCCTCCATGCGGGCGACGAGCGCTTCGAGCTCCTCGAGGGCCTTCTCGAAGCTCAATTCGGAGGGGGAATTGCCTTGCGCTTTCGCCGACATCGAAGTGTAGCCTTGCGAACATGAGCCAAGGGATGAATTTTACACCAAAGGTCTTGAAAAATAAGGGAACTCGCCTCAATATAGCAGTGGGACGGAGCTGCAGAGTTAAAAGCTAGCTGACTCGATTTGCCCGCATGTTGTTTTCATCTTCGTTTGTACTGGGGGTGCGGATAATGTCGGATCTCGCGAGTCAGAGACTGCTCACGCGCACGTCTCCTCACCTGCCGCTTTCGTGGTACTTCGACCCGAAGGTGGCGGACATCGAGCGGAAGCTCCTTTTCGCCCAGGGCCCCGGGTATGTGGCGCACGAGCAGATGGCGCGCGAGCCCGGCGACTATCGCGTGCTCGACTGGCGCTCCCAGGGCGCGTGGTCCCTCGTGAACAACGGCGGGCGCCACGATCTCGTCTCCAACGTGTGCCGCCATCGCCAGGCGATCATGCTGCAGGGCGCGGGCTCGCTTCCCGGCGGCACCATCACCTGCCCGCTGCATCGCTGGAGCTACGCGGGCGACGGCACGCATCTCGGCGCGCCCGAGTTCCCCGACCATCCGTGCCTCGACCTGCCGCGGCAATCGCTGCAGAAGTGGAACGGCATGCTCTTCAACGGCAAGCGCGACGTGGCGCGCGATCTTGCGAATCTCGGCGTCGCGAAAGAGCTCGACTTCGCCGACTACCGGCTCGACAAGGTCGAGACCGTCGAATACGACTTCAACTGGAAGACCTTCGTCGAGGTCTATCTCGAGGACTATCATGTCGGCCCGTTCCATCCGGGGCTCGGGCATTTCGTCACGTGCGACGACCTGCATTGGGAGCTCGGCGACTGGCACAGCGTGCAGACGGTCGGCGTGAACCAGCGCCTCGGCACGCCCGGCTCGCCCACGTACAAGGCGTGGCACGATCAGGTGCTCAAGTACAGCGGCGGCGAGCCACCGCCCCACGGCGCGATCTGGCTCACCTATTACCCGAACGTGATGGTCGAGTGGTATCCGAACGTGCTCGTCATCTCCACGCTCCATCCGCGCGGTCCCGAGAAGTGCGTGAACGTGATCGAGTTCTATTACCCCGAAGAGATCGCGCTGTTCGAGCCCGACTACATGGCCGCGCAGCAGAAGGCGTACCACGAGACCGCGCTCGAGGACGAGGAGATCTGCCTTCGCATGACGCGCGGGCGCAAGGCGCTGCTGGAAGATGGGCGCGAGGAGCACGGGCCGTATCAATCGCCGATGGAAGACGGGATGGTGCACTTCCACGAGTTCATCCGCCGGGAGATCGGGCAGCACGTCTAGCCGTCTTTTGTATCCTCTAAATTTGAATTTCAGAGGATACGGTCTGCTGCAAACAAAACGGGGCGGCCCAAGCCGCCCCGTTTCGCTCTTTTGCTCCTCCTCCTTATTCGTTGTCGAACTCGTGGACCACGGCCCACAGGGTCGCGAAGGTGTGCTGCGAATAATCGGCGTGCAGCTCTTCGTAATCCTCGGCGCGAACGGGCTCTTCCTCCTTGCCCTTGCGGATCTCGAACCAGCGCTGCTGGATCTTCTCGCGCGTCGCGTGCGGCGGCATCGCGGGCCGGCGTAGCGCCGAGCTGGTGCCGGCGAAGAGGCGCCGCTTCAGCGTCACGTCCGCCGACGAGATGCGGAAGAGCTTCGTCAGCATGTTCGATGTCGCGCCGTGGCGGATGAAGTACTCGAGCTGGCGCGAGCGCTTGGTGAGGTAGTCGACCTGGCGAAGCCCGTGCTCGAGGGAGCCCGCGTCGATCGCGATCGCCACGCGCGGCTCGGTCATCTCCGAGAGCTTCACGAGATCGTCGGAGCTCAGGGCGCGGAGCTCCTCGGCCTGCCTCTCGGTGAATCCCTCGGGCGGCGGCACCTTGGCCTGCGCGCCTTGCTGCAGCTCGCGAATGAGCTGCGCCAGGACCAGAAGCCTCAACTGCTGGTCGCGAATGACGATCATCGGACCCCCCTGTGCCGCTTGTAGGATTTATTCTTGCGCCAAACTTGCGATGACAAAATTGCTCCGGCGCGGAGCGGATGTCAACCCGTCATTTCCCTTTTTTTCGAGACGCGGATTTTCGGGCCGAAGGCGGCCGAAGTAAGTCCTTAGTCCTCCTCGCGCTCGAGCTTGAATTGCGAGGCGAGGTGCTGTTGTGTCTGCGGCGGCACCGGCGCGTAGTGGCTGAATTCCATGGTGTAAGCGCCTTGCCCGCCCGTCACCGAGCGCAGCCGCGACTGATACTCCGAGACCTCCGACAAAGGCACCATCCCCTTGATCGACATGAGGTCACCGCCGGTGGACTCGGTGCCGGTCACCTGGCCGCGCTTGCCCGAAAGATCCGAGGCAAGGTCGCCGACGAAGCGGTCGGGCGCGGTGATCTCGATGTTCACGATGGGCTCCAGCATGATGGGGGATGCCTTGAGGATCGCGTCGATCACGGCCTTGCGGCCCGCGGTCACGAAGGCGATTTCCTTCGAGTCCACATCGTGGCTCTTGCCGTCGTAGACGATGACTTTCACGTCTTCCACGGGATAGCCCGAGATGACGCCGTGGTCGAGCGCCTGGCGCACGCCCTTCTCCACCGCGGGAATGAACACCGTGGGGATCACGCCGCCCTTCACCTCGCTCGCGAACTGGAATCCCGAGCCGCGCGCGAGCGGCTCGATCTTGAGGAACACCTCGCCGAATTGCCCCGCGCCGCCGGTCTGCTTCTTGTGGCGGCAGTGCCCTTCGGATTTCTTGGTGACGGTCTCGCGATAGGGAATCTTCGGCGGCTTGGTCGCGACGTCGAGCTTGTACTGCTGCTGCAGCTTCTCCAGCTTGGTGCGCATGTGAAGATCGCCCAGCCCGCGCATCACCGTCTCGTGCGTAGTCGGATGGCGCTCGACCCACAGGCACGGATCTTCCACCTCGAGCTTGTGCAGCACCTCGAAGAGCCGTTGCTCGTCGCCCTTCTTCTTGGGCTCGACCGCGCGCGAATGCATGGGCGTCGGAAAGTCGAGCGAACGCAGCCGTATGTGGTCCTCGTCGTGGGAGTCGTGCAGCACGCTGTTGAACTCGATCTCCTCCACCTTGGCGATGGCGCCGATGTCGCCGGGAACGAGCGCATCGGTCTCCACGTATTCCTTGCCCTGCAGCAGGTACACGTGGCTCGCCTTGAAGGGCTTCTTGCCTTCGCCCACGTAGAGCTGCGTCTCCTTGGTGACGGTGCCCTGGTGCACGCGGAACACCGCGACCTTGCCCACGTAGGGATCCATGATGATCTTGAAGACATGCGCGAGGATGTGCTTCTTCGGGTCGGGTTCGGCGTGGAATTCCTCGCCCTCGGTCGTCGCCGACAATACGAAGGGCGGCGGGTTGCTCTCGGTGGCGTTGGGCGCGAGGCGGGCGAGGATGTCCAGGAATTCCGGCACGCCGACGCCGGTTCGCGCCGAAGCGAAGCACACCGGAATGAGGTGGCCTTCGCGAAGCGCCTTCTCGAAGGGCGCGTGCAGCTGCTCGGGCGAGAGCTCCTCTCCCTGCTCCAGGTAGAGCGCCATCAGCTCCTCGTCGACCTCGACCACCTGGTCGAT
>JADGRS010000146.1 GCA_017880705.1 Burkholderiales bacterium | reverse complement strand
TCGGCAGCGTCGACGCCGCCACGATTCGCGCGGCGGGCCCGATGGTGAACCTGTCGGAGGCGCTCGATCGCGTGCCCGGCGTGAGCGTCCTCAATCGCCAGAACTACGCGCAGGACCTGCAGCTCTCGATCCGCGGATTCGGCTCGCGCTCCACGTTCGGAATTCGCGGCGTGCGTCTCATCGTCGACGGCATTCCGGCGACGATGCCGGACGGCCAGGGCCAGGCTTCCAACGTGAGCCTCGGATCGGCCGCCCGCATCGAGGTGCTGCGCGGCCCCCTGGCGCTTCTCTACGGCAACGCGGCCGGAGGCGTGGTGCAGGTGTTCACCGAAGCGGGCGCGCCGCAGCCGACGCTCACGGCGACGGGATCCGCGGGCTCGTTCGGCGCGCGCCGCGAGGAGCTGATCTTCGCGGTGACCGAGGGCGCCCATCGGGTGACGCTCGACGCCTCCCACTTCGCGACCGACGGCTATCGCGATCACAGCGCGGCATCGCGCGACACGTTCAACGGCAAGTGGACGTGGCAGCTCGGCGGCGCGACGCGGCTCGACACCGTGGTGAATGTCCTAGACCAGGACGCGCTCGATCCGCTCGGGCTCACGCGCACGCAGTGGCAGCAGGATCCGCGGCAGTCGCCGGCGATCGCGTTCACGCAGGACGCGCGCAAGAGCGTGAGCCAGAAGCAGGCGGGCACGGTTCTGGAGCACCACTTCGACGACGACACCACCCTCGGCGCGCGCGTCTACGCCGGCAAGCGCGACCTCGACAACAAGCTCTCGACGCCCTTCGCCGCGCAGCTTCCGCCGAGCTCGAGCGGCGGCATCGTGAGCTTCGACCGGGTCTATTCGGGAGCGGGCCTGCAGCTCGCGCGGCGCATCGCCATCGCCGATTCGATCGTCGCGCGCGTCCTGGCCGCGGTCGAGATCGACCGCATGCGCGACGACCGCCAGGGCTACCTCAACAACGCGGGCGTGCAGGGCGCGTTGCGCCGCGACGAGGACGACATCGTCGCCGACACCGACGCGCTGCTGCAGGCGAGCGTGGATTTCGGCGATCGCTGGAGCGCGGTGGCCGGCGTTCGCTCGAGCCGAGTGCGCTTCGATACTCACGATCGCTACATCGCGCCGGGAAACCCGGACGACAGCGGCACCCTCATCTATCGCGGGACCAATCCCGTCGCGGGCCTCACCTGGCACGTGTCGCCCGAATTGAACCTCTACTCGAACGCCGGACGCGGATTCGAGACGCCCACCTTCACCGAAGTCGCCTATCGCAACAACGCGTCGGGCCTCAACACGGACCTGCGCGCCTCCCACAGCAACCACGCGGAGATCGGCGCCAAGTGGCGCCCGGCCGCGGGCCACTCGCTCGAAGCCGCGGTCTTCGACATCCGCACGCGCGACGAGATCGTGGTGGACACGAACGTCGGCGGGCGCTCCACCTTTCGCAATGCCGGCAGCACGACGCGGCACGGAGCGGAAGTCTCGTACGTGGGACGCCTGGCGGATACGCTGCGAACGACGGTCGCGCTCACCGCGCTCGAGGCGAAGTTCGACAATGGCCGCCACCTTCCCGGCACTCCCGAGCGCAGCGCATTCGCCGAGCTCGTCTACACGCCGCGCGTGCCCCTCGCGGGCTTCCACACGGCAATCGAGGTGGTCCACGTCGGAAGGATCTTCGTCGACGACGCGAACAGCGATTCCGCGCCCGCGGCCACGCTTCTCAACCTGCGCGCCGGTTTTCGCGAGCGTATCGGGATGATCGAGGTCGAGCCCCTATTGCGCGTCGACAACGTGACCAATCGGCGCTACGCCGGATCGGTGATCGTGAACGAATCCAACAGCCGCTTCTTCGAGCCCGCGCCCACGCGCAACTGGCTCCTCGCCGTGACCGCGCGCTACCGGTTCTGAACGGCGAGGCTCTTCGCGGCGAACAAAAAAAACGGGGCGGGTTTGACCCGCCCCACAAGGCGCACTCTTGAATACAAGGAGGTTTGACTGCCGTCAGGCGGAGGGATGGGCCACCTGCCGGCATCGCTCGAATCCGAGCGGTGCCTCTTTCGAGGCACTCGAAGTCTTATGCAGCAAGGAGGGTGCCAATCAAAGCTATTGCAATTATTTCAATGGGTTGGAAGCGAAAGTGAATCCGAGCCCGGCTTTGCTTCCCTCTCAAGCGTCTCTGCACGGCGACAGTCACTTGAGGTTTCGCCGTCAAGCCATTGATTTGTAGCTTGAAATGGCTGTCGTTGGAGAGCGACAGCTACAACGCCTCGATGACCCGCCAGGGCGCTATTTCGCGTCGGATTTCGCGTCGGCCTTGAAGATGGCGGCCTCGATGCCGTGGCGTTGCAGGAGCTTGTAGAACTCGGTGCGATTGCGCCTCGCGAGCTTCGCGGCCTGGGTGACGCTTCCCTTCGTGAGCTTGAGGATGCGCGTGAGGTAGTCGCGCTCGAAGCGCTTGCGCGCGTCCTCGAACGAGGTCATCTCGTGCATCTCCACTTGAATGGCCTGCTCGACGAACGCCTGCGGAATGATCTCCGTGGGACACAGCGCGATCGATTGCTCGACCACGTTGTAGAGCTGGCGCACGTTGCCGGGCCATTTCGCCTTCACCAGCAGCTCGAGCGCCTCGGGCGAGAACGCCGGCTTCTCGCGGCCGTAGCGCGGAGCGAGCGTCGCGAGGAAGTGGGTTGCGAGGAGCGGTATGTCCTCGGGCCTCTCGTCGAGGGAGGGCAGCTTCAGCGTCACCACGTTCAATCGATAGTAGAGATCCTCGCGGAACGTGCCCAGCTCCTTTTCCTTCGCGAGGTCGCGATGGGTCGCGGAGACGATGCGCACGTCGAACGGCGTCGAGCGCGTGGCGCCGATGGGGCGCACTTCGCGCGTCTCGATCACGCGCAGCAGCTTCACCTGCAGCGGCAGCGGCATGTCGCCGATCTCGTCGAGGAACAGCGTGCCCTTGTCGGCGGCGACGAAGAGGCCGCGCTGGTCGGCGATGGCACCGGTGAAGGATCCCTTCATGTGGCCGAAGAGCTCGCTTTCGAGGAGCGTCTCCGGGATCGCGCCGCAGTTGATCGCAACGAAAGGCTGGTTGGCGCGGGGGCTCGCGCGATGGATCGCGCGCGCAAGGAGCTCCTTGCCGCTGCCGCTTTCGCCCTGGATGAGGATGCTCGCGTCCCCCGCGGCGACGCGCTGCGCCTTCGCGAGCAGGTCTTCCATCAGCGAGGAGCGCGTGACGATGTCCTCGCGCCACAGCTGCCCGATGCCCGCCTGCTGCGAGGCGCTGCCGCCGTGGAGCGTGAGCGCGCGCTGCACGTGGTATAGCAGTTCCTCCGCATCGTAGGGCTTGGTGAGATAGCCGAACACGCCGCGCTTGGTCGCGGCTACCGCGTCGGGGATGGTTCCGTGCGCGGTGAGGATGATCACCGGAAGCCCGGGGTAGCTCGCCTGGATCTCGTGGAAGAGCGCCATGCCGTCCATGCCGTTCATGCGCAGGTCCGTCAGCACGAGGTCGGGCCGTGACGCGCCGATCGCCGCGAGCGCGCGCTGCCCGTTGTCGACGGCGGTGACGTCGTATCCATTCGCCTTGAGGCGGATGGCGAGGAGCCGGAGCAGATCCGGATCGTCGTCAACCAGCAACAGCGAGGCTTTGCCTTGTTTCGCCATCAGTTGTCGGATCCGGTCGTTCGGGGCATTTTTCGAGGCCGGTGAGCGGGTTGCGCCGGAGATCCCGGTGATTTCGGTCGTGATTGTCATGTCGATGAGGCCTGTCGTGTCGATCCATGACGGCGTGCAAGAAGCCTGCCACCGCTCTCGCGTCGCGATCCCCATTGTCCTCGCTTCGCGCCTTCACGCCGCTTGCTCGGTCTCGCTGTCCACCTTCTTGCGGGGGAAGCGAATGCGGAAATGCGCCCCAGGGCCTTCGAGCACCTCGATTCGCCCCCTGTGGAGCTGGATGTATTCCTTCACGATCGACAGGCCCAGCCCGCTGCCCTTGATGGCGGAGACCGGCGTATCGGTCCCGCGATAGAAGGCCTCGAAGATGCGCTCGCGATCGGAAGGCGCGATGCCGGGCCCTTCGTCGAGCACCTCGAAGACCGCGTCGCCGCTGTCCTTGTAGAGCTTGATCGAGATGAGGCTGCGCTCCGGCGAGTACTTGATCGCGTTCGAGAGCAGGTTGTCGAGCACGATGCGGATCTTTTCCTCGTCGCAATACGCCGAGACGTGCTCGCAGTTCAGCTCGATGCGGATGCCCTTGGCGACGATCGGAAGCTTGCGATCGTTCACGACGCGGCGCACGACTTCGCGCAGAGCGACGATCTTGGCGTCGAGGTATGACGCCTGCGCGTGGACCGCGCTGTAGTTGAGCAGGCCCTCGATCAGCTTCCTCAGCTCGATGGAGTTCTCCTGCAGGATGCGCGCGATCTCGCGCTGCTCCGCGTTCAGGTTGCCGACAACGCCCGAATAGAGCAGGTCCGAGCCTTCGCGCAACGCGGTGAGCGGCGTCTTCAGCTCGTGGGACATGTGCTGCAGGAAGCGCGTCTTCTGCGCTTCGAGGGTCACGAGGCGCTCGCGCAGCCAGTCGAGCTGCGCGCCGAGGCGCACCATGTCGCCCGGCCCCTCGATGCGGATCGGCCTTGCGAACTGGCCCTCGCCGAGGCCGCGAATGCTCTCGGTCACCTGCCGGATGGGACGCGAGATGAGGAACGTGAACGAAGCGATCAGCACGAGGGCGGTCGGGATGAGGGCGATCATCAGCCAGAAGACCTTGTTGCGCGATTGGACCGCCTGGGTGCGAAGCTGCTCGATCCCCTCGTCGACCCCCTGGTCGCCGAGCTTCACCAGGGCCTGGCCGCTGTCGGCGAGCGAGGCGAATTCGCGGGGAAGCCGGCGCGAGAGCTCGGGCGTGGGCCCCATGCGGGTGATCAGCTTGTTCACGTCATCTTCCTGCCGTTCGATGGACGCGACCTCGGAGCGCTGGTTGTCGGAAAGCGCCATCGAATCGAGCGTGGCCGCGAGGCCGAGGAACGTCGCGCGATTGGCGCGGTACGCGTCGAGGAAGGTCGCCTCTCCCGCGATCGCGTACTGGCGCGCCGAGCGTTCGAGCGCGGCGATGATCGCCAGCAAAGAGCGGCTCGCCTGCGTCGCCTTCACCGCCGAGTGGACCGCCTGCTCCGAGAGGCCGGCGAGCTTCTCGAACGCGAGCGCGTTGGTGAACAGCGCAAAGATCAGCGGCGCCGCGACGATCGAGAAGCCGATCAGCAGCAGGGACAGGAACGAGCGCGGATAGGTGATACGCATCTTCAGGCGATTATAATGTCCGTGAATCCGCCGCTCGCATGCGATATCTCGAAGAAAGACCCCATGTACGAATCCGAAGCCACCCGCTTCATCCGCGATTTCCTGAAGAAGAATCCGCAGGTCGTGGAGCAGCAGAGGAAGAACCGCGCGACCTGGTGGGACAAGCCCCAGGACCTCGAGACCTCGAACGAGCACTCGGAGTCCGCGGTCCCGCAGCCGCCTTACGTCTATTTCCCGCTGCCGAAGCGCGACGCCGGCAAGCCGTAGGAATCCGGAAACAGGTTGAGCACGCCGTCGAGGCCGGCGTAGTCGAGGGTGTAGTCGGCCTTGTCCCGGACGACGGGCTTTGCGTGATACGCGATGCTCGTTCCCGCTTCCGCCATCATGAGCAGATCGTTCGCGCCGTCGCCGATGGCGAGGACGCGCTCGCGCGCGAGTCCGAGCTCGCTCCTCAGCCTCGCGACATGCGCGGCCTTGCCTCGTGCGTCGACGAGCGGACCCGTCACAGACCCCGCGAGCTTGCCGCCCTCCAACACCAGCGTGTTCGAATAGGCGTAGTCGAAGCCCAGCGCCTCGCGCACGCGATCGGTGAAGTAGGTGAAGCCGCCGGAGACGAGGAGCGTCTTCACGCCGTTGCGCTTGGCGGCCGAGAGCAGCTTTTCCGCTCCCTTGTTGAAGCGTAGCCGGTCCGCGTAGACGCGGCCGAGCGTCTGCGCATCGAGCCCCGCCAGCGCCTTCACGCGGCGGCGCAGGCTCTCGGGCCAGTCGATCTCCCCGCGCATCGCGGCGGCCGTCACCGCGGCCACCTCGGCCTTGCGCCCCGCGAAGTCGGCGATCTCGTCGATGCACTCGATCGAGATGAGGGTGGAGTCCATGTCCATGGCGAGGAGGCCGAAGTCCGCGAGCGCCCGGTTCTCCGCGACCCATCCGAAGTCGAGCTTCGCCTTTTCGCATAGGACCGCGACCTCCTTCCTCGCCGCGGGATCGGCCTTGGTGACGCGGAACGCGTCGTCGGAGATGCGCTCGATCGCCTCGCCGCGCGCGATGCGATGCAGCTCCTTCAGGTCGGGCGTCTCGATCTCTTCGCCCTGGATGACTAGGTTCATGGTTTCGCTGCGCGCTTCAAGCCAGGGAATCCGCCGATAAACGCCGATGAACGCCGCAAAAGCATCTCTGTTTCGATCGATCCATGAGCGACACCCGATGCGTCGCCGTAGCCAATTCTGCAATTGCTCTTGGGGTTACGGCGTTCATCGGCGTTTATCGGCGGATCCCGGGGTAGTCGTCTAGGCCAACTTTTTCAGGAATTGGCGGACCTCGTTGGAGCGCATCTTCATGTCGTCGTGCTTCATCTCGATCCTCACGCGGTCGGGGCCGGGCAGGCGGTAGATGCGGCTCGACTGCACGAGCTGCAGCACGCGCTTCGGATCGACCGGCGGCTGAGGCACGAACTGCACCACGATGCCGCTCGCCGAGGCGTCGATCTTCTGCACGCCCAGCGGCGCGCCCTGGATGCGCAGCTTATGGCACTCGAGGAGCACCCGCGTCGCGTCGGGAAGCGGCCCGAAACGGTCAACGAGCTCCTCGGTGAGGCGCTCGAGCTCGTCGTCGCTCGAGCAGTTGGCGAGGCGCTTGTAGATGACGAGCCGCTCGTGGACGTCGCCACAGTAGGTTTCCGGCAGGAGGGCGGGCGCATGCAGGTTCACCTCCGTCGCGATATTGAGCGGGCTCGCGAGATCGGGCTCCTTGCCCTTCTTCAGCGAGCGCACCGCGTGTTCGAGCATCTCGGTGTAGAGCGCGAAGCCCACGTCGTGGATGCCGCCCGATTGCGACTCGCCGAGCACCTCTCCGGCGCCGCGGATCTCGAGGTCGTGCATCGCGAGGTAGAAGCCGGCGCCCAGGTCCTCCATCATCTGGATCGCCTCGAGCCGCTTCTTCGCGTTCGACGAGAGCGCTTCCTCGGGCGGCGTGAGCAGATACGCGTAGGCCTGGTGGTGCGACCTGCCGACGCGTCCGCGCAGCTGGTGCAATTGCGCGAGGCCGAACTTGTCGGCGCGGTGGATGAGGATCGTGTTGGCG
>JADGRS010000145.1 GCA_017880705.1 Burkholderiales bacterium | reverse complement strand
GTGCGCATCTACATGGGGCCCCAGGATCGTGCCACCGCGATTACCGTGGTCAACGAAGGCAACGAGGAGCTGGTGATGCAGGCCGACATCTTCACCTGGAAGCAGAAGCCGGGCGGAGAGGACGACCTGGTGTTGTCCGAGGACCTGTTCCTTGCTCCACCGATCATCAAGCTCGCTCCCAACGCCCGGCAGGTGGTGCGCCTCGCGATGGTCAAGCCGCTGCGCAGCGCCGAGCAGGCGACCTACCGCATGATCGTTCGCGAAATCACCGAGGCGAGGCCGCCGGAAAAGGGCGTCGACGTCGCCATCGCGCTGGCGTTCTCCCTGCCCGTCTTCATCACGCCCCCGGGCGCGAAGAGCGTGCTCGGATGCACGGCGCGACGCACGGCGGCCGATGCCATCCGGGTCGAATGCGAGAACACCGGAACCGCGTACGCCAACCCGCGGGGATTCGCCCTGGAAAACGCCGCAGGCGAAAATCTCGCGACGCGCGACTCGGGCGGCTACATCCTTCCCGGCATCAAGCGGGAGTTCGACATCAAGCGTGCCGGGGGCCCGATCCCCGCCGGCAAGGCGAAGCTGCAGGTCGCGCTGGACGACGGATCGACCAAGACGTTCGACGTTCAGCTCGCCGAGTAGGCCAGTCGTTGCGCTGCCTGGCAGGGTGGCTCGCGCGGGCCGTCCTCGGCGCATGCGTGGTCGTCTCCGCCCATGGGCAATCCCCGAATTCCTCGTCACCTCCCGCGGCGACCGCGGATCGCATAGTTCCGCTCGACGTCACGGTGAATGGGGCGAAGGAAGGGACATGGGTGTTCCTCGAGCGCGCCGGCCTGCTCTACGCGCCGCACGACGCGTTCGAGGAATGGCGCGTGCAACTCAAGCCCGACACGCCCTCGATCGAATTCAAGGGCGAGCTGTATTGGCCGCTTTCGGCCGTGCCGGGCTTCAAGTCCAAGGTGGATTTCGCAACGCAATCGGTGGCGCTGCTGTTCGCGCCGGAGTCGTTCTCCGCGTTGCGGCTGTCCAAGGAGCTCGTGAAACGGCCGGTCGCGAGCCCGGTGCTGCCGAGCGTATTCGTCAACTATGACTTCAACTACGCGGCATCCGCCCTACGCACCGCCCAGTCGATTCACGACGTGGGCCTGCTCACCGAGGTGGGCGTGTCCAACGGGTGGGGCGTGCTCACCAGCAGCCAGGTGGCGCGGCACGTGACCAGCGGCCTCGAGCAGGAGGAGCCGCGTCCGCTCCTTCGACTCGAGACCACGTTCACGCACGATTTTCCGGAGATCAATCGCACGCTGCGAGTGGGCGATGCGACGACTCGCGCGGGCATGTGGGGGCGAAATGTCTACTTCGGAGGCGTGCAATACGGCACCAATTTCGCGTTGACGCCGGGATTCATCTCACAGCCGCTTCCCTCGCTGCGCGGCTTGTCCGCCGCGCCTTCGACGGTGGAGCTGTACGTGAACGATGTCCTGCGTCAGGTCTCGAGCGTGCCGGCGGGACCCTTCGCGATCGACAACTTTCCGATCGTGAGCGGGAGCGGCGAAGCTCGCCTGGTGGTCCGCGACCTGCTCGGACGGGAAACGGTGCTGGTGCAATCCTTTTTCGCGAGCAGCACGCTGCTCGCCAAGGGACTGAGCGACTGGAGCGTGGAAGCCGGCAAGGTGCGTCTCAACCTGGGCGTGGCGAGCGACAGCTATGGCGATGCCTTCGCGAGCGGAACATGGCGCCGGGGGATCACGGACCGGCTCACGCTGGAGGGTCGCGGCGAGATCACGCCGAAGCTGCGCACGCTCGGGCTCGGCGCCGTGACGGCAATGCCGCTTCAGTTGCTGGGCACGATGGCCCTGGTGGCGAGCGATGAGAGCGGGGTCGGCACCGGCGGCAGCTGGCTTCTGGGATTGGAGCGCAACGGGCTGAGGAGCTCCCTCTCGATCCAGGCGCAGGGGGCCACTTCACGCTTCCGGCTCCTCGGGCAGGACGTGGACCTCGCTCCCAACAAGCTCCAGGTCGCGGGCAGCTGGACATGGTATTCCGAGAAGGCCGGCTCATTCGGGCTGGGCTTCGCGGACATCCAGCGGTTCACCGATCCGCGCGTGACGACGATCTCGGCCAACTATTCGATCAACATCCTCCAGCGTGGCAGCCTCAACATCGCCGCGAGC
Organism: Burkholderiales bacterium; assembly: GCA_017880705.1. GTDB lineage: Bacteria > Pseudomonadota > Gammaproteobacteria > Burkholderiales > Usitatibacteraceae > Usitatibacter. The sequence continues at coordinate 5,286 of JADGRS010000145.1, read as the reverse complement.
CACGCGGTGAACGGAGGCACCGGCTCATCGGTGGGAGTGACCTTCACGATGCCGCTGGACAACTCCCGCACCGTCACGGCGTCGAACACCAGCCACGGCGGAGTCAATGACTTCTACGCGGCCGCGTCGCGCACGCCCTCGGTGGAAACGCCCCTCGGATGGCGTGTCCTCGCCGGGCGGCAGCAGGAGGAGTCGCGGCTCGAAGGCGGCGCCTACTACATGGGCAGCCGCGGCAACCTTTCCGGTGAACTGAGCGCCTCGCGAGACCAGACCGCGGTGCGCACGGGCGCGAGCGGCGGGTTCGTCGCGGCCGACGGCCATGTCTTCGCGACCCGTCGCGTGGACCAGGCGTTCGCCGTCGCCGAGGTCGCGGGTTACCCCGACGTCGGCATGGGTCTCGGCAGCAATGTGTTGACCCGTACGAATGCCGAAGGCATTGCCCTCATTCCCAACCTCTGGCCTTACCAGAACAATTCCGTGCGCATCGACCCCAGGGATCTGCCGTTGAGCGCGGAGCTCGATTCCATCGAGATCCTCGCGGTGCCGGCCTGGCGCAGCGGCGTGAAGGTGAAGTTCCCGGTACGCGGCGGGCGCGGCGCGCTCCTGAAGATCACCTTCGACGACGGCGAGCCCGCGCCGGCGGGCGCCACGGTCGAGGTCGAAGGCGACAAGGCGCAGTTCTACGTCGCCCGGCGCGGCGAGGCCTTCGTCACCGGCCTGCAGACCGACAACCGCGTGCAGCTCAACTGGCAGGGCCGCCATTGCGTCTTCGGCGTCACCTTGCCCCCAGCCTCGCCCGACGAGATTCCTCGGCTCGGGCCTTTCCTTTGCAAGGGGATCGAACGGTGAAGCGACTCGATACGCGCCTCTTCCTTGCCGCGATGGCGCTGGCGGCATCCACCATGGTCGAAGCCGCGATCACCTGCAATTTCTCGTCGCCCGGATGGTCGGCCGCGTACGTGCCCGCGAACGCCGCGACCAACATCACGCAGTCGAGCTTCACCGTGACGTGCCAGCGCAACGCGGGCGGCGATCCCACGACCGTGAACTACACCGTCGCGGCCGACAACGGGCTCCACGCCGCCGCCGCGCAGAACCGGGCGCAGCTCGGAGCCACGGCGAATCGCATCAACTACGAGAACCATTCGAACAGCACGTGTTCGAGTGTCTGGGCGGCTGCTGTCGCCAGCCGGATCGCCGGCACCATCAGCGGCCTTGCCGGATTCATTCCGTCGTCGCAGACGGTGAGCTACTGGGGCTGCATCCCGGGAAGCCAGATCGGGCTGCCGGCGGGGACGTACACCGATACCGTGACCATGACGCTGCGCTACGGAGGCGCGACCAATCCGACGGCGACCTTTCCCGTCTCGATCGTCACGCCGGCAAGCTGCACGATTTCTACGATTCCCGGCACCATGACGTTCACCTACACCGCGTTTGGGCCCGTGCAGAACGTGAGCACGCCGTTTGGCGTCACCTGCACCAACCTGCTGCCCTATACGATGGCGCTCGACTCCACGGTGAACGTCGCCGTGGGCTTGCAATACACGCTCGCCTTGAGCGCTCCTGGAGGCACGGGCACGGGCCTGGCGCAGCCCTACAGCGTCAACGGGACCATGCCCCCGGGCCAGGCGGGAACATGCGCGGGGGCCAACTGCGGGGTCACGCAAGTACGCACGCTCACCATCACTTACTGAGCGTCGCGGCGAGCGCTTACTCGGCCCTGGGGTCCCGCGCCAGCAGGCGCTCGACCGCTTCGGGCGCGCGGCGCCCTTCGAAGAGGACGGCGCACACGGCGTCGGTGATGGGCATCTCGATCTTGTGCGCGCGCGCATGGGCGCGCGCAGCCCGTGCGGACAAGACTCCTTCCGCGACATGGCCAAGCTCTCCGAGGATGGCGTCGAGCGCAATGCCGTGCGCGAGGCGCACACCCACCTCGCGGTTGCGCGAAAGCTCGCCGGTGCAGGTGAGGACGAGATCGCCCAGCCCCGCGAGGCCGTTGAACGTCTCGGGATTGCCGCCCATCGCGACGCCCAGTCGCGAGATCTCCGCCAGGCCGCGCGTGACCAGCGCCGCCCGCGCGTTGCGGCCGAGCTCGAGGCCGTCGCAGATGCCGGCGGCGATCGCGATCACGTTCTTCAGCGCTCCGCCCAGCTCGACGCCGACCACGTCGACGTTCGAATAGACGCGCAGCCGGCTGCTGTTGAGCGCAGTGGCCATCTCGGAGGCGAACGAGAGCTCCCGCGATGCGAGCACCACCGCCGTCGGCAGTCCGCGCGCGACCTCGAGCGCGAAGCTTGGACCCGACAATGCGGCCACTCGCGCCGCGCCCGGCACCGCCTGCGCGATGACCTGGTGGGGGAGGAGCTCGGTCTGCGTCTCGAATCCCTTGCACGCCCAGACGAGCGAGGGCGAAGCGTCGAGCGCGGCGACGGCGCGTGCGATATCGCGCAGGCCCGAGGTAGCCGTGGCGACCAGGACGAGCTCGCACCCGGCGATGGCCCGCGCGAGATCGGCCTCGACCGCGACGGCGTCGGGAATCGAAATGCCCGGAAGGTAACGGCTCGCGCGTCGCGACGCGAGCGCGTCGCAGTCGGCGCGCGTGCGCGTCCAAAGGGACACCGCGTGATGGGAGGAAAGGGAGACCGCGAGCGCCGATCCCCAGGCGCCTGCGCCGAGGATGGCGATTCTCACGGGCTAGGCCGGACCGCGGCGCGCGGTCATGTCACGCACCCCAGACGTGCGCCACGCGGATGAAGCCCTGCTGGCCGTCGCGATGGCGCACCTTCACCCAACCGTCCGCGGGCGGCTCGACGATCTCGAGAAGCACCTGCTTGTACGCCTCGAACACGAGCGGCGACTGCGCGCTCGCCGCGGCGCGCACGTCGGCGAGGGGCACGGTCACCATCACCGTCTGCCGGTCGCCGAGCGACTTGTTCTCGACCCACGCCACCTCGCCGTTGACGTCGCGCACCTTCGCCCACTGGTCGAGCTTCACGAGGACCTCGAACGGATAGTAGCGGCTCGCGACGAACAGCCGGTCGGCCTTGACCGACGGCGCGTCGTAGAGGACCGCCGCGTGATCGCCCAGCGAACGAAACTCCGCCGCCGCCGCCCCGCCCGCCATGGCGGCGAAGGCCAGCAGGAGAGTCACGCGCGAGAAAGCCTTCGGAGCGGCGTTCATCGGCGCTGCCTCTTCAGTGCGACATGCCCGGTGTGATGATCTGCACCGGCGTCTCGATCGCGGGCTGCTGGGCGCGCTGCTGCTGGTAGACCGCCTCGAAGTTGACGGGGCTCAGGATGACCGGCGGGAAGCCCGCGCGCGTCACGGTGTCCGAGATCACTTCGCGCACGTACGGGAAGAGGATATTCGGGCAGGCGATGCCGAGCACCGCCTCGAGCTCGCTCGCCGGAATGTTGCGCGCGACGAAGATGCCCGCCTGCGCCGCTTCGACGAGGAACAGGGTCTTCTCGCCGACCTTCGCCGTGACCGTCACGGTGAGCGTCGTCTGGTAAACGCCGTCTTCGATGGTGGTCGAATTGTGGTGCAGCTGGATGTCGACCGCCGGCGCCTCGCGCTCGAGGAACACCTGCGGCGCGTTGGGGATCTCGAGGGACAGGTCCTTGACGAAGATCTTTTCGATCGAGAAGACGGGTTGGTTGTTCTGCGGGGCTTCGCTCATGAAACTTCCTTCGGGAATGAATCGGTGATCGGGAAACGCTTGTCAGGGCGCCGCGAGGAGGGCATCGAGCCCCCCGGCGCGGTCGAGCGCGGCGAGATCGTCGTAGCCGCCGACGTGCTTCTCGCCCACGTAGATCTGCGGCACCGTGCGCCGTCCGGTGCGTTCCATCATTTCCTGGCGACGCGGCGGATCGAGGTCGACGCGGACCTTCTCGATCTCGGCGACGCCTTTCGACTTCAGCAGCCGCTCGGCCATCAGGCAGAACGGGCAAACGCCGGTCGAGTACATCGTCACTTTCGCCATCGCGTCACTTCTCCAGCGGCAGGCTCGCTTCGCGCCAGGCGCCGAGTCCGCCCCTCAATTGGTACACGGTCGTGAAGCCCGCCTGCCTCAGCACTCGCGCCGCGGCTCCGGCGCGCGGGCCGGCCTTGCCCGTGACGAGCACGGGCTTTTCCTTGTACTTGCCGATCTCGTCGATTCTCTTCGGCAGCTCTTCCAGCGGGATATGCCGCGCCCGAGGCAAGTGACCCTCCGCGTACTCGGTCTTGTCGCGCACGTCTAGGATGAGCGTCGTCCCCTGGTTCATGAGCCGGGTCGCATCGAGCGTGCCGATCTCGTTCGAGCCGCCGGTGAACCGTGAGATCTCGGGCCACGCGAGCATCGCTCCGCTCGCGAGGAAGATCGCGATCAGCGCGATGTTGTTCATGATGAATTCGCCCACGTTGCTTTCCCGAGGGCGCGTCGGCCCTGCAAAAAGGGACAATTTTACCCCATCGCCCACTGCAACAGCCACAGCGCGGGCAGGCCCGCCGCGACCGGCGCGAGCGGGTTGCGCATGCGCGCGGCCACGGCGAGCGCGACAAGGCCCGCGATCCAGCGCGGATTGGCGAGGGTGGCGTCGAACACGCCCTGGGGCATCAGCAGTCCCGGCGCCACGATGGCGGCGAGCACCGCCGGCGGCACGAAGGTGAGCGCCTGGCGGAAGGCGTGGGGAAACCGGTGCGGATCGGCGAAGACGATGAAAGACGCGCGCAGGAGAAAGGTCGCGAGCGCCACGGCGGCGATGACGATCCAGATGCTCACCGGGGCCTCCTTGCGAGCTCGATCGCCATCCCCGCCGCGATGCCCGCGATCGACGCGATGACCAGCGCCAGGCGGTACGGAAGACCCGCGGCGACAAGCGCTATTCCCGTGGCGACGGTCGCGGCCGCGAGGTCGGCCCGGGTGCGCACCGCAGGCACCAGGAGCGCGATGAAGGTGAGCACCACGACGAAATCGAGGCCCCAGCTCGCCGGGATCTGCGCGCCGAGCACGATGCCGCCGAGAACCGCGGCCTGCCAGAACGCGTAGAGCGTGACCGAGCAGCCGAGCACGTACCAATGGCGCGTCCGGCGATCGCCGGGCTCGCTGAAATGCCTCACCGCCATGGCGAAACTCTGGTCGGTCATGAGGAACGCGAGCAGCGCGCGCCAGCGCTGGTCGAGGTGCGCGAGGTGCGGCGAGAGGGCCGCGCTGTACATCATGAGGCGCAGGCTCACCACGACGCCCGCGGCCACTATCACGATCGGCGGTGATCGGGCGGCGATCAGCTGGCAAACGATGA
>JADGRS010000144.1 GCA_017880705.1 Burkholderiales bacterium | reverse complement strand
GTTGATCTTCTGGACGACTTCGGCCGGCATGCCGCGGGGTCCGATGAGGCCGCTCCAGGTGCCGACCTCGAAGTCGGGAATGCCGAGCTCGGCCATCGTGGGAACGTCGGGCACCGCGGGATTGCGCTCGCGCGAAGCGAGCCCGATCGCGCGCACCTTGCCGCCGCGGATCTGCGGCACCACCGCGGGAAGCGTGGCGAAATTCACCTGCGCCTCGTTCGACATGATCGCGACCACCGAGGGCGAGCCGCCCTTGTAGGGCACGTGCGTGATGTTGGCGCCGAGGCTTTTCACCAGCAGCTCTCCGGCGAGATGGCCCGGGGAGCCGACGCCCGAAGACGAATAGAAAGTCGGGGTGCGCGCCGCGAGCTCCTTCAGCTCCGCGGGCGTCTTGAACGACGTGTTCGGCGACGCGATCATGATCATCGGATACGAGCACACCATCGCGATCGGAGTGAAGTCGTTGATGGGATCGAACCTGCGGGTCTTGTTGAGCCCGGGATTGATCGCATGCACCGCGACCGTGGACATCATCAGCGTGTAGCCGTCGGGCGCCGCCTGAAGCATCATCTCCGCGGCCAGATCCCCCGCGCCGCCGGGCTTGTTCTCGATGATGATCGGCTGGCCGAGCTTCTCGCCGAGCATCGGCGACAGGAGCCGCGCGACCACGTCGGTGGAGCCGCCAGGGGCGTAGCCGATGTACACCTTGATGGGCTTCTCGGGCCATGCGGCGACAGCCGACGATGCTGCGATCGCAAGGGATACTGCGAGCGTCCGAAGTGCGATCAACGTGGCCTCCGAGGCTGGATTCCCGTCGTCACGGGAATGACGTTCTACTTGCCCTTGAACACGGGCTTGCGCTTCTCCATGAAGGCTTTCCTGCCCTCGGCGTAATCCTCGCTCTCGAAGCAGTCGAGGATGAGCTTGCGGGCGAGATCCATGTCGGCGCCGTCGGCTTTCAGCACGTCGCGGATGATCCGCTTGCCGGCCTTGATGGTGAGGGGCGCGCCGGTGGTGATGGCACCCGTGTATTCGGCGAGGAGCGCGTCGAGGCCGTCGGGCTCGGCCACGCGGTTGATGAGCCCGATGCGCAGCGCCTCGGCGGCGTCGAGGCGCCGCGCGGTGAAGAAGATGTCCTTGGCGAAGCCGGGGCCGACGAGGTCCGTGAGGTTCTTCATCGCCGAGTAGCGGTAGCCCAGCCCCAGGCGCGTCGCCGGAATCGAGAAAATCGAATTCTCCGACGCGATGCGGATGTCGCAGCAGATCGCGACGTTCACGCCGCCGCCGATGCAGTAGCCGCGGATGCACGCGACGGTCGGCTTCGCGAAGTCGTGGATGCCCTGGAGCGCCGCCTCCGCCATCGCTTCGTAGCGCTTCACCGCTTCCTTCGCGGCGCGCATGTCCTCGAATTGCGAAATGTCGGCGCCGGAGACGAAGGCCTTCCCGCCTTCCCCCGAGAGCACCACCATGCGCACGCCGTCGTCCTTCTCCGCGCGATCGAGAAGGGGCGGCACCGCCTCCCACATGTCGACCGACAGCGCGTTGTGCTTCGCGGGATTGTTGAAGCGGATGTGCAGCACGCTGCCGTCGAGCCACGTCTTCACGCGTTCGGTGGTCGAGACGTAGCTCATGTCGTTCATCAGAAGACTCCTGCGGCTTTCATTTGTTTCAATGCGTCGGCATCGTAGCCGAGCTCCTCGAGGACCTCCTCGGAATGCTCGCCGCGCTTCGGCGCCGCGCGCGCGATCGTCGAGGGCGTGCGCGCGAGCGTCACGGGCTGGCCCATGAGCGTCTGCTCGCCGAAGTGCTTCGAGGTGACCTTCTTCAGCATGCCGAGGTGGCGGACCTGCGGCTCCTCGAAGACTTCCTTGAGGTTGTTGATGCGCCCGCACGCGACGCCTTCGCGATTGAGCTTCTCGATCCAGTAGTCGCTGGTGTTCTCCATGAGCCGCTTCTCGATCTCGGCGTTCAGCCAGTCGCGATGGACCGATCGCCCGGCCTTGGTCTTCGAGCGCTCGTCGGCGATCCACTCGGGCGCGCCCATGGCCTCGGCGAAGCGCTCCCAGATCTTGCCGCCGAAGACGGCGATGTTGATGTGGCCGTCCTTCGTCCGGTACACGCCCGTGGGAATGCTGGTCGGGTGGAAGTTGCCCGCCTGTCCGGGGATCTCGTGGTCGAGGGTCCAGCGCGAGGTCTGGAAATCCATCATGTAGATCTGCGCCTCGAGGAGCGAGGTGTGGAGCCATTGGCCTTTGCCCGACACCTCTCGTTCGAGAAGCGCAACGGTCACCCCGTACGCCGCGAAGATGCCCGCGCACAGGTCCGCGATGGGAAGGCCCACCCGCAGCGGTCCCTGCCCCGGCAGCCCCGTGACGGACATGAGCCCGCCCATGCCCTGCGCGATCTGGTCGAAGCCCGGGCGCGTGGCGTAGGGGCCCGTCTGCCCGAAGCCGGAGATGCTCGCGTACACGAGGCGCGGATTCACTTTCGAGAGCGCTTCGTAGTCGATGCCCAGGCGCGTCTTCACGTCGGGGCGGAAATTCTCGAGGAGCACGTCGGCGGTGGCGACGAGCTTCTTCAGCGCGTCGATCCCCGCGGGCTCCTTGAGATTCAGCGTGATCGAGCGCTTGTTGCGGTGCGTGTACTGGTAGTCCGAGCCTTCCTGCCCGCCCAGCGTGTCGTCGCCACGCATGTGCTCGGGCATCTGCACCTGGATCACGTCGGCGCCCCAGTCGGCGAGCTGGCGCGCGGCCGTGGGGCCGGCGCGCACCTGGGTCATGTCCACGACGCGGAAACGCGCCAGCGCCTTCGATGCGGGGATGTGCGGCATGCGGGTAGTTTACGGGGACGCGTGCCTCAGGCCTTCAGGTGTTCCTTGAAGAAGGCGAGCGTGCGCTGCCACGACAGCCTCGCCGCCGCCTCGTCGTAGCGCGGCGTGGTGTCGTTGTGGAAGCCGTGCTGCGTCCTGGGATAGATGTAGGCCTGGTACTTCACGTGGTGCGCCTTCAGCACCGACTCGAACGCGGGCCATCCGGCGTCGATGCGCTCGTCTTCGGATGCATAGTGGATGAGCATCGGCGACTTGATCTTCGCAGCTTCCGCCGCTGGAGGCTGCGCGCCGTAGTAGGGAACCGCCGCCGCGAGGTCCGGCATGCGCGTCGCGAACGTGTTGACGATGCCACCGCCGAAGCAGAAACCCACGGCGCCGAACTTGCCGCTGAAGTCGGGGCGCAGTTTCACGTAGTCCGCCGCGGCCAAGAGGTCCTCGGTTCGCTTGGCGCCGTCCTGCTTCGCGAACATGTCGCGCGCCTTGTCCTCGTCGCCGGGGTAGCCACCCACCGGCGTGAGCGCGTCGGGCGCGAACGCGGTGTAGCCCTCGACGGCGAGCCGGCGCGCCACGTCCTCGATGTACGGGTTGAGGCCGCGGTTCTCGTGGATCACGACCACCGCCGCGCGCCGCCCCTTCGCCGCCGCGGGAAGCGCGAGGTAGCCGCGCATGTTTCCCGATCCCTTCGGCGCGAGGTACGACGCGTAACCGGTCGTGATGCGGCCGTCGTCGGGCTTCACCTGCTGCGCCCACGCGAAGTTGGGGCTCAGGGCCTCGAGCATCGCGACCGCGGAGAAGCCGCTGGCCGCGTACCTGGCGGCGTGCTCAAGGAAGTCGCGGCGCGAGAGACCGCCGTGGACGTAGCCGTCGAACAGCTTCAGGACCTCGGGGGGGAAATCGCTCGCCTTCTTGCGTTCCATGGACGGCTCTCCTCGCGAAAGGGAAACGGCTCTAGTTTACTTGGCGAAGAAGCGGCGCAATTCCTCGTACGTCTCGTCGGGAACCTGCTCCGCCGGGTAGTGCCCGCACGCGAGCATCTTCCCGCGAACGTCGGCGGCGCGCTCCTTCCAGGCCTCGATCGGCTTGTAGCTGCGGTTCACGTGGCTCTTCTCCCCCCAGAGGACCAGCATCGGCATGGCGATCTTCGTGGAAAGGTCGGCCTCGTCGTGCACGAGGTCGATGCCCACGGCCGCGCGGTAGTCCTCGCACACCGCGTGGATGTTCTCGGCGTTGCAGCAGCGGATGTACTCGGCCATCGCCTCGGGCGTGAAGGCGGAAAGTCCCACGCCCGGCTTGTCGAGCTTCTTGCGGATGTAGCGCTCGAAGCCGTAGGCCTCGATCATCTTCTCGGGGTAATCGTAGGGCTGCGCCATGAAGAACCAGTGGTACGAATCGACGGCCCAGGTCCTCTTGATGTTGTTCAGCATGTGATGCGTCGGCACGATGTCGAGGAACGCGACCTTCTCGACGCATTCGGGAGAATCGAGCGCCATGCGATGGGCGACGCGCCCGCCGCGATCGTGGCCCGCGACGAGGAAGCGGTCGAAGCCCAGCGCCTTCATCACCTCGACCTGGTCCACGGCCATGGAGCGGAAGGAATAACCGATGCTCTGCTCGCCGCCCGGGGGCTTGGAGCTGTCGCCGTAGCCGCGCAGGTCGGTTGCGACGACCGTGAATTCCTCGGCGAGCCGCGGCGCGATCTTGTGCCACATCACGTGCGTCAGCGGATTGCCGTGCAGCAACAGCAGCGGCGGCCCCGAGCCTCCTTTCCGCAGGTGGATGCGCGCGGAGGAAGTCTCGATGTCGAGAGTTTCGAAGTTTTCGAACATCAAAGCTTTGAATCCGCCGATAAACGCCGATGAACGCCGTAACCCCAAAAGCAAGTGCGGTATTGGTTGTGGCGACGCTTCCGGCATCGCTCGTGGCTCGATCGAAACAAAGATGGCTTTACGGCGTTCATCGGCGTTTATCGGCGGATTCAAAGCCTTTTGCCCGCATCACTCCCTCACCGCCGCAGGAGCTTCGTGAGCTCGTTCACGTCGCGCAGCTCCTCGATCTTCCATACGAGGTCGAGCACCTTCTTGGTGGTGTCGCGGTCGAGCCCGCCCCACGCCGCGCACTGCCTGAACTTCTCCGAGAGCTCGTCGTCGCTCATGGGGTTGGCGGGGCTGCCCTTGCCGAAGTCCGCCTGCCCCTTGAAGACCTGGCCGTCGTTCATCTCGATCTCGACGATGGTGGTCATCTTGTCGAAGCCCGCGGCCTCGGCCTCGGGGTGCACGCCGAAATTCACCTTCGCGATCATCGCCTGCACGTCGGGGCGGTTCACCACCTCGTCCGTGAACTGCTCGAGCCCGGCCTTGCGCTCGAGGATGAGGATCGCCATGCAGAACTCCATGCTGAACTTCGCCTGCAGCTCGTTCTTCGGCTTGTGATGGATGAGCGCGTTGGGCATGTTGTGGTTCGTTCCCACCGCCACGCGCTTCACGTCGCGGGGGCGGATCCCGTGCAGCATGATCATCTCCATCATCACCGCCATGCCCGGGTGCGTGAGCGAGCCCGAGGGATGCGGCTTGATGGAGACGCCGGGGAAATGAAAAGTCCACGGATCGCCCAGCTTGCCGTGGATCATCTCGGGGCTGTAGCCGCCGCCCGCCGCGCGGAAGAAGCCGCGATCGGCCTCGAGGCCGTTGAGCGACGCCGTGAATCCCAGCGCGGCGAGCTCCGCGGCGACGACGCCGTTCTCCGCCGCGCGCCCCGCGTGAAAGGGCTTGGTCATGGTGCCGAAGTTCTCGCGCAGCCCTCCCGCCTGGGTCGCGCCGATGGAAAGCGCGCGCCGCGTCGCCTCGCGATCGAGCCCAAGCATCTTCGCCGCGCTCGCCGCGGCGCCGATCGACCCGCACGTCGCGGTCGCGTGGAATCCATGCTGGTAGTGGCGCGGAAAGATCGCCTCGGCGACCTTGCATTCGACTTCGACCCCCACCTGGTAGGCGAGCATCATGTCGGCGCCGCTGCGCTTGTCGCGCTCGGCGAGCGCCAGCGCCGGGGGCAGCGCGGGCGCGGTCGGGTGCGTGAGCAATCCGTACACGCGATCCTTCGCCACCGCGAGCTGCGTGTCGTCGTAGTCGTCGGCGTGGATCGCGAGGCCGTTCACGAAGGCGGCGAAGCGCGCGGGCATCCTCATCTTGCTGCCGATGAGCGTGCAGGGGCCGTCGGTGGGGATGCCGATGCCCGTGAGATACCTGCGCGAGATCACCGCCTGCTGCGACGCGGCGCCGGCGAGCGCGAGCCCGATGCCGTCGAGCACCGAGCGCTTGCCCAGACGCGCCACGTCCAGCGGAATGTCTTTCGCGCGCGTGCCGACGACGAAACCGGCGACGTAGTCGGTGAGAGAGGGGGTTTCCGCCTTCGGCGGCGATGTTTCAGTGGCGCTCATGTTCCCTTTCGGTCTTGGCTGGGTCCTCGCCTTTGCGGGAAAGGCGAGAGGATGCGAGGCGCGCGGCGAGGCGAACGGCTTGTTCAAGGGCGCCGGTGGTCGCGATTCCCTTGCCGACGATGTCGAATGCCGTGCCATGGGCGGGCGTGGCGAACACGGTGGCCAATCCTCCCGTGACCGTCACGCCGCGATTGAAGCCCTTCAGCTTGGTCGCGATCTGCCCCTGGTCGTGGTACATCGTGAGGACGCCGTCGAACTCGTCGCCGAAGCCCTTGATGAAGACGGTGTCGGCGGGGAAGGGCCCCTTGCACGCGACGCCGCGCGCCGCGCCCTTCGCGACGGCGGGCGCGATGATGTCGATCTCCTCGCGGCCAAAGAGCCCGTTCTCGCCGCCGTGGGGGTTCAACGCCGCCACCGCGATGCGCGGCTTCGCGATTCCCGCGCCGCGCATCGTGGCATCGGCGAGCGTGAGCGCGTCGTCGATACGCTGCGGCGTGATCTGGTCGAGCGCCGTGCGCAGCGATACGTGCGAGGTCACGCGCGACATCCACTTGTTGTCGAGCACGTTCATCTCGCCAAAGAAGCCCTTGTGCTTCGTGAGGCTCGCGAACATCTGGTGCTCGTCGTTGAATTTCCAGCCGCCGGCGTGCAGCGCGCCCTTGTTGAGCGGCGCGAAGACGATGCCGTCGAGGCGCCCTTCGAGGGCGAGGCCGATCATGAAGGCGAGCGTCTCTCCCGCGATGCGTCCCGACTGCGGCGACATCACGCCGCGAGGGAAGCCGATCGACGGATCGAGGTTCTGCAGATCGATGATCGGCGTCTCCTCGCGGCTCCAGTCGACCTCCTCGGGCGTGGCGTAGGCGCGCCACTCGAGCGTGACGCCCGCGTCGCGCGCGCCTTGCCCGAGCACGCGCGAGTCGCCCACCACCAGCAGCCGCGCGGCATCGGCGAGACGCTTGTCCGCGAGGACCCGCGCGCATTGCTCGGGACCGATGCCGGTGTAGTCGCCGAGCATCATCCCGAGGACGGGAACGGTCATGTCAGTCTCCGATTGGTGAAATGGGTGATCGCCGCCACCATCATGAAGGTGATCACGAGCATGGTGATGGATAGCACGGCGATGGGCCCCCAGTCATTGCTCTCGCGCAGGTCGAACATCGTGACCGAGATCGTCTTGGTGCGCGCGGTGAAGAGCAGGATCGTCGCCGAAAGTTCTC
>JADGRS010000143.1 GCA_017880705.1 Burkholderiales bacterium | reverse complement strand
GGGCGCACCGGGAATTCCAGCGTGAACGCGTAGAGCGCATCGCCCGAAGGGCGCGTCGCGATGGCGAGCTTGCCGCCCATCGCGGCCACCATGAATTTCGCGACCGCCACACCCATGCCCGCGTCGGCGGAAATGGCGGTCGCGGGATGATGCCCGGGCTCGGCGGTGGCGGTCACGCTGAAGGAAAGCTGGATGCCCGACTCGGTCACGTACTCGGGCGTGATCTGCAGCGTCACCTCGTGGCCGGGCAGCAGCGCGAACGCGTTGTCGAGGAGGTTCTTCATCACCAGCTGAAGGCGCTCGACGTCGCCCTCGAGCGTGTCGGAGACGTCCTGCTCGACCTTGATGCGCAGCCGGCAGCCGTGCTCCTCGGCGTTGGGGCCCACGCGCGCGATGAGGTCGGCGAGCGCCTCGCGCAGCGCGAACTCGGTCTTGTGCAGCACGACGCCGCCCGACATCTTGGAGAAATCGACCAGGTCGCCGATCGCCGCCATCGCGGATTCGGTGGAGCGCCGGATGCTTTGGAAGTGCTCGACCAGCGCCGCGTCGAACTCCATCTGCTGTGCGCGGATCGCGATCGCCGAGAGGCCCTCCATCGCGACCGAGAGTTCCATGCCGATCTTCTCGATCAGCGCGATATGCGCGGCGCCTTTCGCGCCGCTCTCGCCGCCCGCTTCCTCGCGCGTGACCCACACCGCGCCCGAGGGTTCGTCGTCGACGACGAGCGGCTCGCGCTCGAGCGCCACCGTGCGTCCCCTGTCGAGGCGAATCGCGAAGCTCGCTGCTTCGCCGGGCTTCTTCAGCGCCTTCTCCAGCGCTTTCGGATCGAGGAGCGGCGAGCGCGAGAGCGCGTCGCGCACCGCGAGGCCCGTGAGGGACTGCGGCGCCGACTTGATGTCGAGGAGGCTGCAGAGCGCCTCGTTGGCGAGCTCGATCTCGCCCGCGGCGTTCTCGATCATCGCCCCGGCGGGCGAGGTTTCCGCCAACGCGAGCAGGCGCGCCCCCGACAGATTGAGCGAGCGCTCGGTCTCGCGCTGCGGGCCGATGTCCTGCAGCACCGCGATCACTCCGTTCGCCTTGTCGCGCGGATCGAGCGCGGGCTGGAAGGCGATCTGCACCCACGCGCCGGCCGCGCCGGGCGATTCGAGCTGCGCGTCGACGAACGCCGAGGCGGCCTTGCCTTCGCCCACGCGCGCGATGTTCTGCTGGATGCGCTTGCGGTCGCCCTCGGAGAATAGCGAGGCGAGCGACAGGTTGGGAAGGGCCCCGCGCTCGCGGCCCGTGAACTTCGTGAAAGCCAGGTTGGCGAAGACGATCGCGCCGCGCGCATCCGCGACGGCCATCGGCACGCCGAGGGATTCGACGATGCGCTTGAAGTCGTCGGGGGTCATGGAGTGCGCGGGAGCGACCACCTTATTGGGACGCGCCGAGCTTGCGGATCACGTCGAGGAGGTGACGCGTCGCCGGATGAAGGGATGCGTCGTCGCCGCGCACCGCGGGAAGGATCTGCGCGGCGATGGTCTTGCCGAGCTCGACGCCGAACTGGTCGAACGGGTTGATGCCCCAGATCGTCGCCTGCACGTACACCTTGTGCTCGTGGATCGCGAGGAGCGCGCCGAGGTTGAAGGCGTCGAGCCGCGGCAACACGAAGGTGGTGCTCACGCGGTCGCCGGGGCATGCGCGATGGGCATCGGCCGTCTCGACGCCGTTCATCAACGCTTCCGACTGCGCGCAGGCGTTCGCGAGCAGGATTTCGTGGTGCGCAAGCGCCTTGCCCATGGCGCGCGCGACGACGATGAAGTCGCAGCTCGCGATTCCCGTGCCCTGGTGCAGCCATTGATGAAACGCGTGCTGGCCGGGAGTCTCGGTGCCGCCCCACACCACCGGGCACGTTTCCAGGCCGACGGGCTCGCCGTCGAGGCCGACGCGCTTGCCGTTCGACTCCATCTCGAGCTGCTGCAGGTACGCGGGAAGGCTCTCGAGGCGCGAGGCGTAGCTCAGCACCGCATGGCTCGCCGCGCCCAGGAAATTGCGGTTCGACACGCCCACGAGGCCGAGAAGCACCGGCACGTTCCGCTCGAAAGGATCGGAACGGAACTGGAGGTCGGCGTTGTGCGCGCCCGCGAGCAGCTGCTCGAAGCGCGCCATGCCCACCGCGATCGCGACCGGAAGGCCGACCGACGACCAGAGCGAGTAGCGCCCGCCCACCCAGTCGGCGAACGGGAAGACGTTGCATTCGGGCAGGCCCCACGCGATCGCGGCCTCGTTGTTCGCCGTGGATGCGACGAAGTGGCGCGCGAGCGCCTCGGGCCCGAGCGCCGCGACGATCCACTCCTTCGCCGCAGCGGCGTTCTGCCTCGTTTCCTGGGTGGTGAAGGTCTTCGAGGCGACGACGACGAGGGTGGACGCGGGATCGAGGCCCGCGACGGCGTCGTCGAATTCCGCGGCGTCGATGTTGTTGACGAAGCGCACCTCGGGCCCGTCCGCCTCCGCGTGCAGCGCCTCGATCGCGAGCCTCGGGCCGAGCGAAGACCCGCCGATGCCGAGCGCGAGCACGTGCGTGAAGCGCTCTGCGGTCGCGCCCTTCCACTGGCCCGCGCGCACCGCCTCGGCGAAGACGCGCATGCGCTCGCGGTTGCGCTGGATCTCGGGACGCAGGTCCACGCCGTCGACGGCCACGTGCTCGTCGCCGCGCAACGCCGTGTGCAGCGCCGGGCGATTCTCCGTGGCGTTGACGCGCTCACCCGTGAAGAGCTTCTCGATCGCGGCGGCGAGGCCGCGTTCGCGCGCGAGCGCGGCGAGGAGCGCGATGGCCTGCGCGTCGATGCGCTGCTTGGAAAAGTCGACGGCGATTCCCGCGCAGGAAAACGTGAGCGCCGCGCCGCGCGCGGCGTCGGCGCCCCACATCTGCGAAAGGCGCGTGCCGGCGAGCGCGTCGCGATGCGCGACGAGGGCCTGCCAGGCCGCAGAGGTTGGAAAGGTAGGCATTCTCAGGGGTTGCGAAACGCGCCTCTTGTGGGGCGAATTCTACCCCAGGGCCAGCCCCGAGATGCCGAGCACCATGCCGATCGCGGCGGCGGCGCGGCGCGCGACATCGCCCTCGCGCAGCAGGTGCGCGCCCATGAGCGCGGCGAAGAGGATCGACACTTCCCGCGCGGGCGCCACGAGGCTCACGGGCGTGAAGACCATCGCCGTCAGCACGAGAATGTACGAAAGCGGCATGAGGAGCGCGAGCGCGATCGCCGTCTTGCGCCGCTCGCGCCAGGCCGCGGCCATCGCGCCGGGCGTTCGCCGGTGCGCGAGGGGCACCAGCACGCAGATGCGGAACAGGTTCGTGCCCCAGTCGTAGAGCAGCGGCGGAATGAGCCACGTCGCTACGCTCGCCTTGTCCCATATCGTGTAGGTCGCGATGGTGCACCCGGTGAGGAGCGCGAACCCCACGGCCTGACGCGCCTCGCTCTTGTGCCACTTGAGGGGATTGCCCGCGAGGATCATCGCCGATACGCCGATGAGGATCGCGCCGCCGATCGCGGTGGGGCCCGGGCGCTCGCCGAGGAGCGCGATCGCGACGACGATCGTGAGGAGCGGGCCCGTCGAGCGCGCCAGCGGATAGACGATCGAAAGGTCGCCGCCGCTGCGGTACGCGCGATCGAGCAGCAGGAAATAGGTCGTGTGGATCATGCCGCTGCCCAGCATCAGCGCGAGGTGCACCGGCGTGAAGCGATAGGCCGAGAGCCACGTCGCGACGACCACGATCGGCGCGTAGAGCGCGAGCGACGCGATCGACGCGACGGTGATGAGGCCCGTGCCGCCGCCACTTTTCTTGAGGAGGAAGTTCCAGCCCGCGTGGATGAATGCGGCGAGGAGGACGAGTCCCAGCGCGAACGCCGTCACGGCTTCATGAGCCGGACGAGATCCAGGTACTGCGGGTCCTCCGGAAGCACCGCGCCCAGCCGCAGCAGGCCGTCGATCATCACCACGCCCGCGTCGAGCGTGAAATCGCCGGCGAGAAGGCTCTCGATCACGTCCTCGACCGGCATGCGGCGGATCTCGGCGACCTCGCCATCCTGGTTGACGGGCTTGTAGTCGTCGGGAAGCCAGACGTCGTGCACGAAGAGGATCTCGCGGTGCAGCCCTTCGGGAACCGAATACTCGACGCGCACCGCTCCGAGGCAATTCAATCCCGCGAGGAGCGAGGGCGCGAGGCCGGCCTCCTCCCATGCTTCCTTGCGAAGGGTCTCGTCGACGCTCATCCCCGCGCTGATGCGCCCTCCGACGAGGTTGTCCAGCTTGTCGGGATCGATCTGCTTGTCGGGGCTGCGGCGTGCGATCCACGCGTGCTCGAGGCCGCCCTCGCGCGTGAAGCCGTTCATGTGCGCGCCGTAGGCCATGAGCCCGAAGTGGCGCGTGGCGGCGCGCTCGATGCGGAAGAGCTCCGGCTGGCCGTAGTGCGCCGAGACGCTCACGAGCTCGTCGCGCCAGCCCGACAGCGCGCCGTCGCGCGCGAGGTCGTGGGTGACTTCGGCCATGGCGGCGCTGCGGCCCTGGGGCGAATCGGGCCTCGCCGAGAGCCTCACGAAGGCCGGGTTCACTTCGAAGACGTGGGGCCAGCGCCGCAGGAGGTCGGCGAATGACGGCGTGAGCCATCCGATCGCATGCTCCCTCACGTAGAACGCAATCACGGGAAGCTCGCGGCCCGCGTGCGAGGCATGGGTGCAGGCGGTCCGGACGAAGCCCAGCAGGTCTTGATAGGCGCGGGGTCTCATGTCGTGAAAGTATAATGCCTCCCCAATGAAAGTCCTCGTCCTCGGCGCCGGCGTGATCGGCGTCTCCACCGCCTGGTATCTCACCCAGCACGGCCACGAAGTCACGGTGGTCGACCGCCGTGAAGGCGCCGGGCTCGAGACCTCGTTCGCGAACGGAGGCCAGATCTCCGTGTGCCACGCCGAGCCGTGGGCCAATCCCGGCGCGCCGGGGAAGATCCTGCAATGGCTGTGGCGCGACGACGCGCCGCTGCTGTTTCGCCTGCGAATGGACCCGCACCAATGGTCGTGGGGAATCCGCTTCCTCGCCGAATGCCTTCCAGGACGGACCCGCGCGAACATCGGCGAGATCGTGAGGCTCTCGCTCTTCAGCCGCGCGTCGTTGCAGGAGCTGCGCGCCGCGACCGGAATCCAGTACGACCAGCTCGCGCTCGGGATCCTCCACTACTACACGGAGCGCGAGGAGTTCGACCGCGCGGCCGGCGCGGCCTCGATCATGCGCAAGTACGGGCTCGACCGGGACGTGAAGTCGGTCGACGAGGCCGTGAAGATCGAGCCCGCGCTCGCCTCGGCGCGCGATCGCATCGTGGGGGCGACCTACACTTCGTCCGACGAATCGGGAGATGCGCATCTGTTCACCGCCCGCCTCGCGAAGATGGCCGCGGAGAAGGGCGCTCGCTTTCTCTATGGACGCACGATCCTGCGCATTGTCGCGCGCGCGGGCGAGGTGGAAGGCATCGCGGTAAGGCATGGCGAGGGCATCGACGAGGTGATGAAGGCCGACGCCTACGTCGTCGCTCTCGGGAGCTACTCGCCGCTCCTCACGCGCCCCATCGGGATCGGCCTTGCGGTGTACCCCGCGAAGGGCTACTCGGCGTCGCTGCCGATCCGCGACGCGTCGAAGGCGCCGCGCGTGAGCCTCACCGACGACGCGGCCAAGATCGTCATCACGCGCCTCGGGGATCGCATGCGCATCGCGGGAACGGCGGAGCTGTCGGGCTACTCGACCGAGCTCAACACGGTGCGCTGCGAGGCGCTCACCCGCCGGGTCGGCGAGATGTTTCCCGACGCGGGCGACTATGGCAACGCGGAGTTCTGGACCGGCCTTCGCCCCTCCACGCCCTCGAACGTGCCTCTCATCGGCGCGACGCGCTACCGGAACCTCTACCTCAACACGGGCCACGGCACGCTCGGGTGGACCATGGCCGCCGGGTCGGGGCGCGCGCTTGCGGATATCATCAGCGGTCGCAAGCCCGACGTGGACTTCCGCTTCACCTCCCGATGACCGTCACGCTCAAGGAAATCGAGGCCGCCGCCCAGGTGATCGAGGGCCGGGTCGTGCGCACGCCGTGCCTGCACTCGCGCACGCTCTCCGACATCACCGGCGCCGAGGTCTACCTCAAGTTCGAGAACCACCAGTTCACGGCGTCGTTCAAGGAGCGCGGCGCGCTGAACAAGCTCGCGTCGCTCGATGCGGCGCAGCGCGCCAAGGGCGTGATCGCGTGCTCCGCCGGAAACCACGCGCAGGGAGTGGCCTACCACGCGCATCGCCTCGGCATTCCCGCGGTGATCGTGATGCCGCGCTACACGCCGTGGGTTAAGGTCGAGCAGACGCAGCGCCACGGCGCGGAGGTGATCCTCGAGGGCGACAACTTCGACGGCGCCAAGGATTTCGCGATGGCCGCCGCGGTCGAGCGCGGCCTCACGCTCGTGCATCCGTACAACGACGAGAAAGTGATCGCCGGGCAGGGCACGGCGGGGCTCGAGATCCTGCAGGAGCATCCCGAGCTCGATGCGCTCATCGTGGCGATCGGCGGCGGCGGCCTCATCTCGGGAATCTCCATCGCCGCGAAATCGATGAAGCCCGCGATCGAGGTGTTCGGCGTCGAGATGCTGCGCTTCCCCGGGATGTACCACGCGCTGAAGGGCACGAAGGCGGAGTTCGCCGCCTCCACCATCGCCGAGGGGATCGCCGTGAAGGAGCCGGGCACCCTCACGCTGCCCATCATCGGGAAGAACGTCGCCGAGATCTTCCTCGTCGACGAGGGCGACATCGAGGAGGCGATCGTGATGCTCCTCGAGATCGAGAAGACCGTGGTCGAAGGCGCGGGCGCGGCGCCGATGGCGGCGCTCATTCGCAACCGCGAGCGTTTCGCCGGCAAGCGCGTCGCCCTGGTCCTGGGCGGGGGCAACATCGACCCGCTGATGCTCGCGGAGATCATCGAGCGCGGCATGGTGCGCACCGGACGCCTCGCCCGCGTGATCGTGGAAGTGCGCGACCTGCCGGGCTCCCTCGCGAAGGTGACGGCCTGCATCGCCGAGCAGAACGCGAGCATCGAGGAAGTCCACCACCAGCGCACCTTCACCCAGCTCGCGGTGCAGAACGTCGAGATCGACGTGGTCCTGAAGACCCGCAACCGCGAGCACGTCGAGCAGATCGTCGCCGCGCTCCAGGGCATCGGCTTCAAGGCTCGCGCCCACCCGGTCGATTGAATCCAACGGAGGGAACATGAGCATCCAACGCTTCAATGTGGGAAAGCGCCTGTCGGAAGCCGTCGTCCATGGAAATACCATCTACCTCGCGGGCGAAGTGCCCGACGACACGGCGAAGGACATCACCGGGCAGACCGAGGAGGTCCTCGCGAAGATCGACGCGCTGCTCAAGAAGGCGGGAAGCGACAAGTCGAAGATCCTTTCGGCGCAGATCTTCCTTCCCGACATG